>JAFGET010000090.1 GCA_016931435.1 Candidatus Omnitrophota bacterium | reverse complement strand
TGGGCTGAAATTTTTATGCACAATAAAGCCAATCTTATTAAAGCCTCCGGATTATTCAACAGGAATATGCGGCTGATAGAGCGTAGTATTTTAAAAAACAGCGATAAAAAACTGCTCAGGCAATTAGCGGCTGCCAAAGCCAAAAGGGACAGCCTTGGATGATATAATCGCGATAGACGGGCCCGCAGGCTCCGGGAAAAGCACGGTCGCAAAATTAATTGCGAAAAAATTGTCATATAGCTATATAGATACAGGCGCGATGTATCGGGCGCTTACGTTTAAGGCAATAAGAGAAAGCATTGACCTCGAGGATGAAGATGCGCTTGTAAAATTAGCGAAGCGCACAACAATAGACATAGTAAGCGATAAAGACGGCAATTTAAAAGTACTGCTGGATAGCGAAGACGTAACAGGCCTTATAAGGACGCCGGAATTAACAGCAAAGGTTTTTTATGCTGCAAGGACGCCAGGCGTGCGCGTGGAAATGGTAAAAATTCAGCGCGCGATCGGCGCGCGCGGAAAATGCGTTTTTGAAGGCAGGGATATTACGACGGTTGTTTTCCCGGAATCTAAATATAAATTTTACTTAGACGCGGATGTGAAAGAGCGGGCAAAACGCCGGCATCTGGAACTTGCAGTCTCGGGCAAAAAAGTTTCATACGAAGATACCGAAAAAGATGTCATAGAAAGAGACAACAAGGATAAGACGAGAAAAACAGCCCCTTTACGCAGGGCAGAAGACGCTGTTTATATAGATACTACGAATATGGCAATAAACGAAGTGGTCGATAAAATAATCTCACGCGTGAAAATAATTTTACCAGGGTTATAATGCCACAGATAAAAACACTGCAGGACATAGCTACAGAATAAGTTATTAAATGATCAAGATAAAAAAAGCAGAGCTGATAGGATTTTGTTTCGGGGTAAAACGCGCGATTAACATAGCGGAAAATGCCCTTAAGAAAAAAAAGAAATTATATTCATTAGGCCCGGTAATACATAATCCGCAGGTAGTAAATGACCTTTCAAAAAAAGGCATAAGGGTCATTTCTGATATTAAGGATGCCTCGGGCGGGACTATTCTTATAAGGTCGCACGGAGTAGGGCCTGCTATTATAAAAGAATTAAAACGCTGTAAAGCCAGCGCAATAGACGCGACATGTCCATTTGTTGCGCGATCGCATAAAATAGTAAAGGCATTAAAAAAAGAAGGGTTTTATATCATTATAATAGGAGAAGAAACCCATCCTGAAGTAAAGGCCCTGGCACAGGCTTGCGGAGCGGACAAAAAAATAGTAATCGATGTAAAAAAAATCAAAGGCCTTATGCTGGAGAACAAAAAAGTCGGCATAGTCGCCCAAAGCACGCTGACAAGAGGCCTGTTTAATAAAATCACAGCGGCTATATTGGAAAAGAACCCACGCGAATTAAGGATTTTTGATACTTTATGCAAGGATGTTGCAAAAAGGCAGAGAGAGGCAGTGAGGCTAAGCCGCACCTGCGGCATTATGATTGTAATAGGCGGAAAATCAAGTGCAAACACCAAGCGCCTGGCACATTTGTGCAGGGAGCAGGGCGCTAAAACTTATCACGTAGAAACCGAATGCGATATAAAAAGACAGTGGTTTAAAAATTGCGGAAGTGCCGGCATAATAACAGGTTCTTCCACGCCCGATTATATCGCAGACAGAATCACGCGATATATAAAAACGATAAGTAAAGGAATCTATAAAAGGAGGTAATGTTAGATGTTAAAAAGCAATAAGACAGACGAAGAATCAGTTAAAGCGGAAGGAGGGATAGACTACAGTCAGATGTACGCGATGACCATGAAGACGCTGAAGCCCGGTGAGATCACGAAAGGCAAGATAATTCACATCAGCAGCAAGGAAATGGTGATTGATATCGGGTTTAAATCCGAGGGTATAATACCGCTAAACGAATTCCCGGAAAAAGATACCTTAAAGATAGGCGACGAAATAGATGTGCTGATAGAGAAGCTGGAAGACGACAACGGTATGGTAGTAATTTCAAGAAATAAGGCCGAGAAGATAATGGGCTGGGAAAAGATAATGAACAATTATAAGGAAGGCGATATCATATCCGGCCGGGCCACAAGAAAGGTAAAAGGCGGGCTTATGGTAAATGTAGGCATAGAGGCATTTTTGCCGGCCAGCCAGTCAACTCTTAAGCCGCCGATAGATTTAAACAGCCTTATTGGCAAAGACCTTGATTACAAGATAGTAAAGATAAACAAAGCCAGAAGGAACATTATAGTATCAAGGAAAGAGGTGCTGCAGGTTGAAGTGGAACAAAGAAGGTGTGAACTGCTGGACAAACTGCAAAGAGGCGAATTAGTGAAAGGAAAAGTTAAAAACATAACCGACTTTGGCGCATTTATCAGCCTAGGCGGCATCGACGGATTGCTGCATATTACTGATATGAGCTGGGGTAGAATAAGCCATCCTTCCGAAGTGTTAGCCGTAGGAGATGAAGTAGAAGTGGTTGTGCTTGATTTTAATAAGGACAGCATGAAAATTTCTCTGGGGCTTAAACAAAAACAGGCCAATCCATGGGAAGACATAGACAGAAAATACCCTATAGGCAGTAAGGTTAAAGGTAAAATCGTGAACATAGTGCCTTACGGGGCTTTCATAGAACTCGAAAAGGGAATAGAAGGCCTTGTGCACATATCGGAACTTTCCTGGACAAAAAGAATAAATCACCCCACGGAAGTCCTGGCAATAGGAGATATGGTAGAAGCTATTGTACTCAGCATGGATAAGCAGCAGCAGAAGATTTCTCTCGGCATAAAACAGATAGAGCCTAATCCATGGCTTGAAGTAATAACAAAATACCCTACGGGAAGTAAAGTAAAAGGTAAGGTAAAAAACCTGACGGATTACGGGGCATTTATAGAGCTTGATGATAATATAGACGGGCTCATACATATTTCGGATATGTCATGGACAAAAAAGATGAATCACCCCTCGGAAGTGCTGAAAAAAGGCGAGAAAATAGAAGCCGTGGTTTTATCGGTCGATCAGGAAAACATGAAACTTGCCCTGGGCTTAAAACAGCTTAGAGAAGATCCATGGCCTGAGCTTATAAAAGAATATTCCATAGGCAGAGAACTTGAAGGCGCCATAACGAAGATCACCAACTTCGGATTATTTGTGGAAATAGCTAAGGATCTCGAAGGCTTGGTGCATATATCAGAAATGCCCGAAGACGTAAAACCGCCGCTGGAAGATAGATTTAAAGTAGGCGATAAAGTAAGCGTAAGAGTGATTAAAGTTGACGGAGAGCAAAGAAAGATAGGCTTGTCACTGAAATAGAAGCAGAGGTTTTGCGTATTAATTATAAAAGCTCGTTTGAGTTTGTTAAACTGGTTGCTGCGGCAAACACACAAAACCTTACGTAAAATATCGGAGTTAATTATGCCTAAAGCAGATGTTAACGAACAAATAGGCCTTATTAAAAGGGGGACGGTTGAGATAATTGAAGAGGGGCAGCTTAAGGAAAAGATTAAAAAATCCATAAGCGAAAAAAGGCCTCTTGTTGTCAAAGCCGGGTTTGATCCAAGTGCCCCGGATATACACCTGGGCCATACGGTGCTGTTAAGGAAATTAGCCCATTTTCAAAAACTAGGGCATAAGGTAATTTTCTTAATAGGTGACGCCACTGCCCTGGTAGGAGATCCGTCGGGCCAATCGCAGACAAGAAAAATGCTCACGCAGCTAGAGGTAGAGAAAAACGCCGCTACCTACGAAAAACAGGTCAGCAAGATCCTGGATACCAAAAGCCAGAAAATATTCAGCCGTATGCATAATAATGACTGGTTTTCTAAATTTGATTTTGGAAAATTTGTCAATCTTTCCCAAAAATATACGGTTGCAAGGCTCCTGGAGCGCGATGATTTCGAGAAGCGCCTCAAGGAAAATAAACCAATAAGCTTTTTGGAGCTCTTTTATCCTCTGATGCAGGGGTATGATTCCGTGCAATTAAAATCAGATATCGAGATAGGCGGCACAGACCAGAAGTTTAATATGCTGGTAGGCCGCGACCTTCAGCGCTCTTATGACCAGGAGCCGCAAATAGTTATCACTATGCCGCTATTAGAGGGCACTGACGGCGTGCAGAAGATGTCTAAAAGCCTGGGTAATTACATAGGTATAAATGAATCCCCAAAAGAGATGTTCGGTAAAATAATGTCAATATCGGATGAGCTTATGTGGAAATATTATGAACTTTTGACTGATGTATCGATGGATGAAATAGCAGCCATGAAAAAAGATGCGAGTGAAAATAGGCTTAATCCAAAAGACGCAAAGGTAAAGCTTGCAAAGATAATCATAGAATTTTATCACTCGAAAGATGCCGCAAAAAAAGCAGAGGAAGAATTCGAGAACGTATTCAAAAAGAGGGGGCTCCCAGAAGATATACAGGATTATTCGACTGATGAAACAGAGCGGCTTGTCTGGGAATTGATAAAAAATGCACAACTTGCGAGCACATCTTCTGAGGCAATAAGAGATATAAAGCAAGGTGCAGTCAGCATTGATGGAGCGAAAGTCATAGACATAAATGCTAAAGTTAAGCCAAAAGATGGCATGATATTAAAAGTGGGTAAGAGGCTATTTAGAAGAATTTCAATAAGGCGTGCACCTTAAGCAATTGAGCTCCCTCGTCGCTACGCTCCTCGGGATTAAATTCGTCCCGCCTTTAGCGGGGCTCATTTAAAAAAATACTTGACAATTTTAGTGCAATATGGTAAATATATACACCCTTAAAGATATCATATTTTAGGGTTTGAGCGGAAGGTTTAAGCCGTTATTACCGCAAATAAAAGGAGGAAGCTTCTTGAAAATGAATCAGAAGCTTTTTGAAAAAGTTAAGTAAGTTGATATAGAGAAAGATGTCTACCTGACGTAAGTCGGGCAGTTTTAAAAAGGTGTCGTTTTCGATGCCTTTTTTTTGTTCTTTGAAAACCAAAAGCTAGTATGTAAATACCACTAATGTGCAATTAATTGAAGAGCACAAATCAAACTTTTTATTGGAGAGTTTGATCCTGGCTCAGAACGAACGCTGGCGGCGTGGTTTAGGCATGCAAGTCGTACGATCTTTGATGAATTTATTTGATCGCAAGATTGAGTAAATTTGTTAAAGAGAGTGGCAAAAGGGTGAGTAATACGTAGGTAATCAACCCTTAAGATGCGGACAACCCTGTGAAAACGGGGCTAATACGCAGTAAGACCACAACCTGAAACTTCAGGATGAGGTTAAAGATGGGGACCCGTAAGGGCCTGTCGCTTAAGGACGAGCCTGCGTCCTATCAGCTAGTTGGTAGGGTAACGGCCTACCAAGGCATTTGACGGGTAGCTGGTCTGA
>JAFGET010000089.1 GCA_016931435.1 Candidatus Omnitrophota bacterium | reverse complement strand
CAACCTTTATGATTTCTGAGGCAGTCATCTCAGGAGATACTACCACCGGCCTTTCTGCGCATAATGCCTCAAAAGGAGCAAGCCATCCCCCCTGAGGCTTTATAGGATGCAATAAGAGGTCCGCTCTCCAATATAACTTCCTGAGGTCATATTTATTTAAATGCCCGGTAATAATTACGTCATTACTCAATGAATTACTTTCTATATAATTTTGCAGCTTTTTCATATATAAACCATCACCCCATCCGGCTAATACCAGCCTGATCCCGGAGATCTCATCCTTGAGTTTCTTCAAGGCCTCCAGGCTGCGAAGCTGGTTTTTAAATTCAGTTATTGTGCCTACCTGTAATAATATAAAACCGCCTTTTATATCCAATCCTTTGATCTCAACGTCATTTTGCGGCTGCGAGAAAAAATCATAATCTATGCCGTAAGGAATTATATGCGGGTTGAAACCATAATTGGCCTTAAAGCGCATGCGGTTAGACTCATCTGCGACTACTGCTTTTCTTATAAAGCGTTTGACGGTAAACCTGTCCAGGACAATAAAAAAATACCTCACTATCCTAATTAATAAGGAGCCCTTAACCGAAGCACCTACTGCAATATCAGTAGGCTCATTGCACAGCCAGACATTCGGTTTATGGGAAAATATCAAAGATAGCTGCGCCGGATAATTGTGCGGGTTTAAAACATCGAACCTGCCGGATAGCTCTTTTACTTTTCTACGTAAAGCAATAAATTCCGCTAAATCCCTTGGCCTTATCTCAGGAGGCTTTACTGTTATCACCTCTGTATTTATAAGCTCTTCTTTGACCTGAGGCAGCATTTCTGTGGTCAAGATGGCGCAGCCGATATTATTTTTACTTAAATAATTAGCCAATCTTACGATAACTAATTCTGCTCCGCCGTATATATAGAATTTAGGATGGATGATCAAAATCTTCATCAGGCCACCTTACCCGCGTGTATATCCCATACCCCTTTACTTCTTGCTCTCTCTTTTGTCCTAAATGCCCTGCATCCGACGCAGATCTTAGGTACTGGTAAAGCGGGGTCAGTGATGACCTTACGGAATTGCTTGTAATATTCTCCGGACCAGATGTCTTTAAAGTCTTCCTTAAAGACATTACCGAAAGAATATTGCCGCAAAAATGGCCTGCGATTTGACATCAATACGCTGCAACAAGGCAAAACATAACCCGGCATCATGATATAAGGCTCCATCCAGGCGGTGCATTGCTCAATGGGCGGGTTGCGGCTCTCTTCAGGGTGAGAAAAGAAAAATCCTATCCCCTTTTTTCGCTTCAGTAATTCATTGATGACATCAGACGGGATTTCCTTGACATAATGCGATTCGACTTCGGGAAAATATAATAGCCCCGTAAACTCTACATAGGAAGCGGAGCCTCCCCACTGCCTTGGGCTTGCCAGCGAATTCAAAAGATCCAAAAACAAAGGCATCTCGTGGATATTTTCCTTTAAAATGATATAGCGAAAAGAAAGATGCGGGAACGGCGTCTTATTCTTTTTTTTATATTCTATGATCAACCTCAAGTTATTGACGACGTTGTCAAAGTTACAACCAATTTTTATAGATTCGTAAGTCTTTTTAGTCGCCCCGTCCATAGAAACATATATCCCGTCGACATACGGAAGCACATCCGATCTAAGTTTATCAAACCGGATATCCGCTAAATGGTCTACCAGCCAGATAGAAGTAGAAAATTTCTCCGATAAATGCTTAAGCATCAGGAAATAATCGGGGTTTAGAAATGCCGAGCCTTCTCCCGTCATATTTATCCACCTTAAACTGGGAAATTGCCCTATGATCCTTTTGAATTCTTCAAGCCTCATGTGCCTTTTGACCTGATCTCCCTGAGGCCAATAGATATACTCACAGATAAAACACCTTTTATTACAGATGGTAGTCGTCTCGATCTCAATATACTTCGGCAACGGCATGCTTTGCGAAAATTTACGCACATACCATTCAAACGGACCGTAGAGCCACCTTTGGGACCCTTCGCCGGTAGGGACTATAGCCTTAGTGTAGAAAAAATTAACGAGCTTCCTCATTTTTATTTTTCTTATTAAATAACCGTAACTAAATAAATCAAAACAAAATCTCTTTAAGGCGGCCTTCCATAAATAAAAAGCCCCAAAAATGTTCTTGTTTAAATCAGCTAAAACCAATTTATTCTCCTTTGTAATAACTGAAAAATTTAAATTTTCCCGCCCTGGACCTTTTGAGCAATCATAACTTTACCGGTTGGATAAAAAAGCAACAAAAAAACAGGTATATCGATATTTTTAATTACGAAAGAACATTTTAAGATCAAATTCTTAAGCATTCTCTTCCATAATTTGTCACTGGATGAAACCGGGAGAAAATACGGCCTGAACCTCAGCCTTAAGCCTGCTTTCTTTGCCGCTAAAAAATACTCTTTAGCGGTATACCAATGATCATTAAGGTTTAATTCTTTTGAACGCTCATCGCCAAAATCAATCTGATGGAATATGCCACGTATAGGTTCATTAACAAACAATGCTTTTCCGCTTGGCTTTAATACTCTTGATATCTGCTTAAGCGTACTTTCTAAATCTGAAGTATGGTGTAAGCTTGTTATCGTAACTACCAAGTCAAAAAGACCGTTATTAAATGGCAGATCGCTCATATCTGCGATGATCCTTTCAAAATAAACATTATTCTTATGAATATAAAGATCTGAGACCGGAAGATGATGATTTATGTCTAAGGCCACACATTTACAGCCCGCCTTTGCAAATTTATTAGTACTCCAGCATATATCGGATCCTAGATCCAGGAGCTTTTCGTTTCCTGTAAGATTCAATTCCGATAACCCCTGATAAAAAGCATTGGCTGCGTCACGGATATTCCGGAATATCGTTTCTTGATTAAATATACCGCTTCCGTCTCCGTCAGGCAAAGATAATAACTGGCTCTCATATTTATACATATCTTCAACCTTAAAAGGGAGCGCGTTTGGCTGACAGTCATATTCAATCCACCCCTGTTGCCCTCTTTCTACGACATGGCTAGGATTACATAAAAAGCTTAAAACACCTTTTGTAATACTGAATTCTTTTAGGCAATTCTTACACTTTACGAACCCTTCCCTGATTTCAATATCATTCTTTGCGTTGATAATGACCTTGAAAGAGCTTGATTTACATGCCGGGCAGATCAAATAATCAATAAATTCTTGTTTCATATACGTCCTTTAACAAGCCATGCTCCAGCGCCAAAGGCAAACTTGACAATAAGAAAATCTGCTTTTAAACTGCATATTTTTTCTGAACTCGCTGAAATCGGATGCGCTCATATGCTTTTTTAACCTGGATCTCCCTATTTCTCTTCTTACCTGCCTGAAGCCGTCCGCATTCCAAAGATCCTTAAGGTCTTCTTTAAAAATATTTCCGATTATATAATT
>JAFGET010000088.1 GCA_016931435.1 Candidatus Omnitrophota bacterium | reverse complement strand
TTTAGGTATTTTTTTTCTAACCTGAAATATTAATTCCTTCAGGCTAAAAAAATGCGAGTAAGCCCGAAATGAGGCATATGAGCGGCGCACGACCGCAATATGGTTGTCTTTTACCAAAACCATCTGATCCAGCCTCTTCCTGTGATTATATCCGCCTGCGACCCTGACCGCGTATTTTTCCAATGCCCGTAAACCTGCGATAGTCTTTCTGGTATCGAGTATTTTTGCCTTATAGGGCTTGACCTTGCGCACGAACATATCGGTACGCGTAGAAATCCCGCTTAAAAAACTTAAGAAATTTAAAGCCGTCCTTTCGCACGATAAGATATCACGCGCAGAGCCGGTCAATCCCGCTATAATCTGCCCCTTTTTAACCCTTGCGCCGTCTTCAACCAGGGCTTTGAACCTGATCTTGTTATTTTTTGACAAAAATACTTCCCGGGCGACACTTATCCCGCAGATCACACCGCTTTCCTGGGCTTGAATGACCGCTGAGGCCTTAATATCCGAAGGAATAATGCTTTCGGTCGTAATATCGCCACAGGCTATATCCGCCTCAAGCTCATTCTTTATGATCTTTTTTAACGGAGAAAAATCAACGCAATTCATCTTTCATACGCATGAGCCGCTCCAGGGCGCCCCTGCCTTCCTTGATACTTTCTTCTTCTTTTTTTACGATTTCCTGAGGGGCTTTTTTTCGAAAATCTTTGTTCTTAAGCCTCTCTTCTTTCGCCTTGATATTCTGTTTGATATTTTTGATCTTATTTTCTATTTTAGCGACTTCGCTGGAAACATCTATCAGCCCGCTAAAATGTAGATAGAGGTCCATTCCTTCGCTTATATCACTTATTACTGAATATGGCCGCGTATTATTATCTAATATCCGCAAAGTCTCTAATTTCGACAAATTCTGCATTATAGCGTAATTATCCTCAAGTAGCTGCTTCTTAGGTTTTGTGTGTGCATAGGCCGACACTGTGACCTTCTGGTCCGGCCTTATCTCAAGGCTCGAACGTAGATTCCTTATAGTACGGATCACGCCAAAAATCAGCTCCATCTGCGCCTGGCTCTTCTTATCTATCATCTCCTCCTGTATATGCGGCCAAGGCTCCACCATGATACTTTTGTGACCCGGGTAAAGCTTATGCCAGATCTCTTCGGTCACAAAAGGCATAAAAGGATGGAGCGTCCTTAAAAATTTCTCCAGGACCTTATGCATCACGATTTGGTTCTCCTCCTTTTTCATATCGGCCTTGATTATTTCCAGATACCAGTCGCAGAATTCATGCCAAAAAAACCCGTATAAAGAATTCGCGGCTTCGTTGAATCTAAAAGAATCCAGGTCCTTATCGGCCTCTTTCAATACTTCGTAGAACCTGCTCAATATCCACCTGTTTACAAGGCTTAAGCGTTCGCTCTTAAAAAATACGCAAAGGTCGGTATCGATATATTTATCATCCAGGTTCAACAGGACGAGCCGGGAAGCATTCCAGATCTTATTGGCGAAATTCCTGCCTTGCTCAAACCTTTCTTTGGATAGAAATACATCCTGCCCCTGCGCGGTGGTAGAGATCAGGCTAAAACGCAGGGCATCCGCTCCGTATTCCTCTATTATTTCCAACGGATCGATGATGTTCCCGAGGGATTTCGACATCTTTTTACCTTCGATATCCCTTACCGTCCCGTGTATGTAGACGTCTTTAAACGGGACGTCTCCCATAAATTCAAATCCGGCCATGATCATGCGCGCCACCCAGAAAAAAATGATCTCCGGAGCCGTAACTAATACTGAAGTAGGATAGAAATATTCTAAATCAGTTTTCAGTTGTCTGTTTTTAGTTACCAGATTATCCTTATCTGACAACTGAGAACTGGCAACTGGCAACTGGGATGGCCAATAAAATGTAGCAAAAGGCCAAAGCCAGGAAGAAAACCATGTATCCAATACGTCTTCGTCCTGTTTTATATTAGCCGATCTGCATTTTGGGCATTCCTTTAAATCATCTTTTACGGATACCGACATCTTGCCGCAATCTTTGCAATACCATAGCGGTATCCGATGCCCCCACCAGATCTGACGGGAAATACACCAATCCTGGATATTCTCCATCCAGTTCAAATAAACTTTAGTCCAGCGCGCAGGATGGAATTTGATCTTACCGCTCTTGACCGCTTCTATCGCAGGCTTTGCCAGGGGCGCCATTTTGACAAACCATTGCCTGGATAAATAAGGCTCGATGATCGTATGGCAGCGGTAACAATGCCCGGCAGATAAATTGTGCGGCTCAACCTTCTCTAATAATCCTTTTTCTTTCAGGTCTTCCAGGATGACTTCCCTGGCCTCAAACCTATCCATACCTTTATAATCCTGGGCATTATCGTTCATCCTGCCGTCTTCTGACATGACATTGACAAATTCTAGCTTATGTTTAGTCCCCATCTCATAGTCATTAGGGTCATGCGCAGGCGTGACCTTTACTGCGCCCGTTCCGAATTTCACGTCTACTATGCTGTCGGCGATGATCTTTATTTCCCGATTAATCAAGGGCAGGATCAGCGTTTTACCTATAAATTTCTTGTAACGCCTATCCTTGGGATTGACACAAACAGCGGTATCTCCCAACATCGTTTCCGGCCGCGTGGTAGCTACGACCACATACTCGTAAGGATTTTCCTTTAAAGGATATCTTAGGTAGTAAAGATTCCCCTGTAATTCCCGG
>JAFGET010000010.1 GCA_016931435.1 Candidatus Omnitrophota bacterium | reverse complement strand
CCTGCATGCGCACGTGCCATTCGGGCGAAATATCATGGGAGGTGACAAAGACCTTCTTTACATCTTCGGGTATCCCCTCGAGATTCTGGATCGAACCTTCCTGGGCTATCTTCTGCATCAATTCGCGGCTGTAAAAGCCTCTCTGCTGCGCTATTTCTTCAAACAAAGGCTCTACCTCGATCAGTTTATCATTATCCATTACGTTACGGTAATAAGACAGGGCGAACAACGGTTCGATCCCTGAAGAACAAGGCCCGGCGATAATGCTGATCGTGCCGGTAGGAGCGATCGTGGTCAATGTCGCGTTGCGCAGTTTTATCCCGCCTTCTTTTTTATCAAAAATACTCCCTTTATAAGCGGGGAATACACCTTTATCTTTAGCTAATTCCCGGGACTTTTTTGTGGCTTCATTCAGAATGAAAGACATCACTTCCTTGCCTAAGGCCACTGCCTCCTCTGAATTATAAGCTATGCCTAAACGGATAAGCAGGCTTGCCCACCCCATCACTCCCAGGCCAATCTTGCGGGTTAAACGCGTGGCTTTTTCTATCTGCGGGATAGGGAATTTATTGACGTCGATAAGGTTATCTAAAAAATGCACGCCCAGGCGCGTTGCCGTCTTTAATTTTTCCCAATCGATCTCATAACGGCGCGGAGCTGCCTCTTTATACATGCGGGCCAGATTAATAGACCCTAAGTCGCAGCTCTCGTATGGCAATATAGGCTGCTCGCCGCAGGGATTAGTGCTTTCGATCTTGCCTAATCTGGGGGTAGGGTTATCCTGATTAATACGGTCGATAAAAATTATCCCCGGCTCTCCGTTTTTATGCGCCTGCTTGACAATCAATTCAAAGACCTCTTTCGGGCTGATGCTCTTTACCGGCTGAAGCGAATGAGGGTCGACTAAATCGTAATGCCCGCCGTTTTCCAAGTTCTTCATAAACTCGTCGGTGATAGCGACGGAAATATTGAAGTTATTTATCTCTTTGTTATCTTCTTTGCAGGTAATAAACTCCATGATATCGGGGTGGTCTACTTTTAAGATCCCCATATTGGCGCCCCGGCGAGTGCCTCCTTGTTTTACCGCTTCAGTAGCGGCGTCATAAACCTTCATGAAAGAGACCGGGCCCGAGGCAACGCCTCCGGTGCTTTTGACCACGGAATTTTTAGGGCGAAGGCGCGAGAAAGAAAAACCTGTCCCGCCCCCGCTTTTATGTATCATCGCCGTAGCTTTTAAACTTTCAAAGATCGATTCCATAGAATCCTGGATGGGAAGAGTAAAACATGCGCTTAGCTGCCCCAGTTCTTTTCCCGCGTTCATCAGGCACGGCGAATTCGGCAAAAATTCAAGAGCGGTCATGATATTATAAAAAGCCTCTGTTAAATCCGAGATCTCCTTTTCGCTCTTGCCGTAATTTTTATCTGCGGAAGCAATGGCTACCGCAACACGGCGAAACATCTCCTGCGGGGTCTCGATGACCTTGCCCGCTTCGTCTTTGTTCAAATACCTTCTCTCCAATACCCTGCGGGCATTCTCAGAAATCCTTAACTCCATTGAACCCTCCAATTGACCGACCCTGCTGAAATCAGGGTCAATTGGCCCTTGGTGCCATCTCTTACAAAGTCAAGCAACAAGGACATACGGTTATTCTTGACTTACTAAGTATAATCCCAATAAATTTCCCTGTCAAGAAAAAAATACAATCTGTAGTGTATAGCCACTTCCTAATATACAAGTTTTGGGGGTATCGTAATTCTACCTTACGGCGAGGATTACTTCAAAACGGGATGCTGGCAGGATTCCCTGACCACCAACTCCGTAGGAAGCAGGATCTTTTCTATATTATTTTTTTTACCGGACATAAGCAGGCTTAATTCTTTTAAACCGGCCTGCGCCATCTTGATCAAGGGCTGCCTTACGGTAGTCAATGCTACCGGGCCGTAGAGCCCGGAAGGATTATCGTCAAAACCCACGATAGATAAATCCCTGGGGATCTTCTTGCCCATTTCCCTGGCTACTGCCATTACCTCCAACGCCATAGAATCGGAAGCCACAAAAACCGCAGTAGCCGGATTACGCATCTTTAATAGATCCTCAGCGGCCGCGCGCGCCTGACCCCGCGAATAGTCCGTCCTGAAAACATAATTCTCGACAAAAGGGATATTGTTCTTCTTAAGCGAACGCTGATACCCCGTAAAACGCAAAGCTGCCCCCTGGGTCACCAGGTCTCCCGTTATATGGGCGATCTTTTTATGGCCTAAACTTACCAAATAATCTACCGCTTCTTCGGCGCCCCTCAAATTATCTACGGCAATACAGCTGATATTCAGGTCTTTTGCGTAATTATTTATCACTATGCAAGGAATATTTAAGGCAACCGCCTCTTCTATATGATGGCGATTTCCGATTATATCGGCAAAAATGATCCCGCCTATCCCTTTTAAATTAGGGGTTATCCTGCTGTCAGAAAGGCGCAGCAATAAGTCAAGCTTTAATAATTCACAAAGCGTGCCGATCCCGCGGATAAGTTCCAGCGCGTAAAAAGAATAGAAGATCCCTTCGTAACGGGGGATCACCAATGCTACTACATTGCTTTTCCCCGTAGCCAGCCTCTGCGCTAAAACCGAAGGCTGATATTTCATCTCCTTTATTACCTCCTGGACTTTACGGCGGTTTGCTTCTTTTACGGAAGGCAGCTTATTGATAACCCGGGAAACTGTAGTGATGGAAACCCCGCTTGCCCGGGCAACATCGTGGATAGAAACAGTCTTGGAAGGGGTTTTTTTAACTCGCACTATTTATAAAATTCAAAAGTAAAAACGCAAAAGGCAAAATGAAGAACTTCAAATAAAAACTTATAAATTTATATTCTTCGGCCTCATTTTACCTTTTTACTTTTTCCTTTTGCCTTATTTTACGCTGTCGCCTGCTTTAATGGCAACGTTCTCTTCTTTTATATCGCAGGCGGAAATATCTTTGCGCACCTGGATTACTTCTATGGTGCCCATCTCCTGGTTTTTACGGTAGATCTTGAAAATATCCCCGCGCCTTACTCCGTCATCCTGCCCCAGGTCAATAATTACGAAATTATTCTCTCTATTTACCGAAATGATCTTTCCGGCGTAAAAGCCGGGTAATGCCGCCAGGGAGTCGGAGGCGCCTTCCGCAGCGGGGCGCACGACTATAGGCGGAAGCTCTATGGCGGAATAGTCTTTTTTCTGCTCTGTGGATTTAGTCTCTTTTTGCGTCTGGTAGCGCAGATTATCCAGCTCGCTCCTGATGTCGCTTGCCTGCGAGAGCCTGTTCTCGAGGAATATTTGCATCTCGTTAAATTTACGCTCCAGGCCCTCTCTCTCTTCTTCCAGCTGTTTGATCCTGCCTTCCAGCCTGAGTTTATAATTCGTCAATATCTTCAATTCCTTCCTCAAGTTGGAATTTTCTCCCTTTATGGATTTAATGTTATCGCGCAGCTGGAAATTAGTATTCTTTTCCTGGAGTAATTCGTAAGCGGCGACATCCAATTTTTTAAGCTGCTGCTCAAAATCCTGTTTTTCGCGCAAGATATTGCTAAAATCGAGCTCCAGCGAGCTTTTTTCCGCTTTCAATTGCTCGTTATTTATATGGAGATCCCTTAATTCAGCGCGCAGGCTATCTATCTGCGCCGCCAGATCCGTCTTTTCCTTTAGGACCTGCGCCCAGTAAGCGTCTTGCGCGAAAGAAATATTGCTATCCGTTTTTTCTGTCCCAGGGCTCTGCTTTAAGCGTAAATCATCGATCTCGGCGAGAAGTTCCTCTTTTTCCTTTATGATCAGTTCGCACTGCCTGCGCGCCTCGTCCCTTTCTTTCTGGACGGCGTCTTTCTGCTGAGTGATCTTTCCCAGATCATTTTCCAGGGCGGTGATTTTTTCTTCAAGTGCCTTTTTATCTTTATGCAGCCCCTCCACCTTTTGACCCAAAGAAGTATTTTCGCTGACAAGAATCTCTTTTTCCCGCTCTAAAATGACCTTAGCGTTATATATCTGCAGGATGAAGAAAACAGCCATCAAAAGAGCCGCCCCAAAAGCGGCTACGGTAATAAGAAATTTCTTTTTCTCATCCATCTCTACAATAACCCCGCGAAAATCTTCTCTATCACTAAATCTGCCGCGCCGCAGGCAACGGCATTTTCTTTTAACCGGGAATAAGAGATCTTCAGGTCAGCTACGGCTTCCCTGAAAGCCCATTCTTTTACGGTCGAGTTTAGCTTTGCCATGAATCTTTCTCCTGCTTCCTCAAGCCCGCCTCCGATAATCACTGCCTGAGGATTAAGCAAGTTTACAATGAATGCGGTCTTGATCCCCAGCCTTTTGGCCGCCGCATCCAGCACGGAAAGCGCCAGGGTGTTTTTCAGGCGCGCGGCGGAAAACACATTCCTTAATCCGATGCTGCCGAAATTCGTGGAGGT
>JAFGET010000087.1 GCA_016931435.1 Candidatus Omnitrophota bacterium | reverse complement strand
TTTGTTGGAGATAGAAGAGAAAGCCGCCGCGTATTATAAGTTCTATCTTGATAAGGTCAGGGACAATTTTTTGCTGGTAAGGCTCAATGAAGTATATTCCGATGAACTACGTCATGTTGAGATAGCCCAGAGCATTTTAAGCTGTTTTGAATAAAAAATATGTCTAACGAAGAAAAAAGAAAATATAAACGCGTAACCGCATCATTTCCGGTGGCGTATGTGATCGACCAGTTCTTATCAAAAGAGTTAAAACTAAACGAAAGGGTTGATGCTGTCGCCATTGACTTAAGCCAGGGAGGGATGGCGATTTTGACTACCCGTTATATCCCCGCGGGCTCGGTGGTTGAGATGAAGTTTGTCATGCCGCAGGGAAGCTATGATGAAGAAGCAAGGATGACCAAGCCTATTAAGATCATAGGTGAGGTGGTATATAGTTTTTTATTGGAGAAAAAAGGCTACCGCCTGGGCATACGCTTTTTAGGATTAAAACCCGAAGAAGAAAGTTTGATCGTCAGTTTTGTAAAGGCCAATTCTTCCGATATCAGGAAACTAGAAGACAGGTTCCGGAAAAGACAAGAGTAATTAAAGCCCTTCCCCGAATTTTCAGCCCTCTTTTATGTTGGTAGAAAAAATAAAAAAAACGATAAAGAGCTACGGCCTTATTAGTAAGAACGATAAGGTCTTAGTCTGTGTTTCCGGAGGAGCCGATTCCTTGGCCCTGCTTTATTTATTATACGCGCTGAAAAAAGAATTTTCCCTTAAGCTCTATGTGGCGCATTTAGACCATATGTTAAGGAAGGATTCATCGAAAGATAGGGAGTTCGTGCGCGGTATTTCTTGTAAATTGGGTTTGCCGCTGATCTCAGGAAAGGTAGATTTAGGCGTGCATGCCAAAGGCGCAGGCTCTTTAGAGGAGGCCGCCAGGAACGCGCGCTTTGGTTTTTTCTTTAAAGCGGCTAAAAAATTAAAGGCCGATAAGATAGCTTTGGGGCATAATTTGGATGACCAGGCAGAAACGGTCCTCATGCGGGTATTAAGAGGGGCGGGTCTATATGGCCTGTCGGCAATTTTGCCTAAGAGGCAGGTTAAAGGGCATTGGCTGATACGGCCCCTTATAGAAACAAGGCGCAAGGAAATAGAGGCTTTTTTAAAAAGAAAAAAGGTAACACCTCGTATTGATAAGACTAACCTTGAGGAGGTATTTTTCAGGAATAAGATCCGCCATAACCTTCTGCCCATACTTGAAAAAACATATAACCCTAATATCAGGAAGGTTTTGTGTAATATGGCGGAAAGCGCCGTATACGATTATGATTATTTAAACAGGGCGGCAGTCCTGGCTGTGGGCCGGGCAGCCAAAAGAATCTCCCTAAAAAAGCTCCTTAGTTTGCATCCGGCAATACGCAGGTTAGCCTTGCGCCTTTTGATCTCTAAAATCAAAGGAGATACGCGCAGGATCACCTATAAACATATCCTTGAGCTTGAAAATTTGATATTTGTTCGGCCCTTGAACTCAATAGTGGACTTGCCAAAAGGGATTTCTGTCAAAAAGTATAAAAATTGGCTTATTTTCCACAAGCGCAAAGAGATAAAAAATACTTGACAAATAAGGGGTTATATGATAAAAATGTATAAAATTTGGGCATACCACTGGATGTGGCTTTAATTTGAGGCGAAGAAGGAGGTGGAATAAGTATAAGCCTGAAGTCATAAAAAAATTCGGTGATATACATATAAAATATATGGTAAATAATCTAGGGGGAAATTTCCTTTTAGATATTAAATAGAGTTCTTGTATTTAAAGGAGGATATACAACATGAATAAACGCTTGATATTAACTCTGGCGTTGGCTTTAGTAGTAGGCATTAGCCTTACTGCTTACGCCGAGGTCCAGAATGTAAAAGTAAGCGGAGACTTGACTGTGGAGGCACTTACGCGTAATAACATCATGCTGCGTAAAGATAACCAGGCTCCTAATCTTGCTACCGCTGCTGAGTTCAATCAGTTTGATGATACCATTACTGGTTTGCTTTCTCATGTACGAGTGAGAGTTGATGCGGACCTTACGGATAATGTTTCTACAACCGTAAGGTTATTGACTGAGAGAGCTTGGGGCGTAGAAGGTGCTGCTGATACTGACCTTGATCTTGACCTTGCTTTTGTTACCTTAAAGGAGTTCTTGTATTCACCGTTGACTTTGACTGTCGGCCGTCAGGAGCTTATGTATGGTAACGGGCTAGTTATTGGCGACCCAGATACTAATGGTATCTGTGCCGGTCACGGCGCAACTGCCTTAAGTAGTGCTGGTGCCGCAGGAAGCGCAACAGCAACAGGCGCTGTATTACCTCGCTCTTTGGATGACTTAAGCTCGCGCAAGTCATTTGATGCGGTGAAGGCAGTATTGAATTATGACCCATTAGTAGTGGATTTAGTCTATGCTAAGGTAAATGAAGGCAACATTGACCAGATAGATGATACTAATCTATACGGTATCAATGCCAACTATATGTTGAATGATAATGTTACCTTAGAAGGCTATTATTGGGAAAAAGTAATACAAAAAGCTGGTGCCGCGTTAGATGCAACTGGTGCTGGTGGCGGATTAAACCCTGCTAATGCTGCTCCTGCTGTGTATACTTCAACATCTCACGATGATGTAGTAAGAACGCTAGGTACTCGTATGCAATACACCGGGGTAAAAAACCTCGTTTTAAGCCTTGAAGGCGCCTATCAGTTCGGGACAAAGGTAAATAATGCTACGCTTTATCCTGATGATGCGGTTGATGCTGCTAATGCTCTTGTTGTAGATGGTGGCTTAAGTTCAGCCGGCGGCGTCAAAAAGAGACAGGCATTTGCTATCCAAGTGCTTTCTCAATACAGCCTCGCTGATCTGATTCAGAATTACGAGCCTGTAGTGAACTTCAACTATACATTCTTATCCGGTGAGCGCTATAGAAATATAGAAGAGACTCATCGCGGTTGGGATGCGATGTATGAGAATCAAAGCAGCGGTAAGCTCTACAACAAAATCTTGGGTAATTCGAACTGCCAGTTGTTCGGTATCGGCACTTCGTTAAAACCCGCGGAAGACATCGTGCTTTCGCTTGATTTTGCTCATCTAATGTTAGTCAGAGCCTACAGCAGTGAAGAAATCAGCACGGCTGGCGCGCCTTACGGTGTAACCTTGACCGGTGTTTTAGGCGATCCGACGTATACTATGGAAGTCGGGAAGAATTCCCTTGCTAACGAGATCGATGCTGCGCTTACTTATAATTACACCGAAGATGTGCAGTTTGGCTTAGCCGCAGGATGGTTCTTACCGAGCTCTGCTTTTTCAGAGGAAAATGACAAGGATGCTACCCAGGTTATCGGTTCAATGAAGGTAACATTCTAATGATCTGTAACATGTTTTAACAAAAACCCTCGGGGGAGCAATCCTCCGGGGGTTTTTTAATGTTGAAGTAAAATTATCGCGTCGATAGTCAATAGCCTATAGTCTATAGTTGAAGATAAATGATCGGGTCGATAGTCGATAGTCCATAATAAAGAATTTTATCAGCGATGGCGTTTAAATTTGAGAATCTTAATATCTGGAAAGAATCGGTAGAGTTTGCTAATGAAGTTTATATTCTAACAAAAAGTTTCCCCGAAAGCGAACAATTTGGCTTGATCAGCCAATTAAACCGCGCAGCAGTATCTATTAGTTCAAATATAGCAGAAGGGGAAGGTAGGAATTCCGATTCTGATTTATCACGTTTTATTCATATATCAATTGGTTCATTGAATGAAGTAGTAACTTTATTGCACATAGCGCATAAGCAGAATTATTTAAATCAAAACGAATTCAGTTCTTTTTATAAAAAATGCGAAAAGCTTTCAAAAATGCTGTATTCTTTTCGTAATTACCTAAAATTTTGAGTTTCGACCATAGACCATAGACCATAGACCATAGACCTATATCATTAATTACTATATATAATGTTATATCTCGCCTTCATCTACCACATGCACCAGCCTTATTATAAGAACCTCCTGACCCAGGAGACCCCTGTGCCATGGGTGCGCCTGCACGGGGTAAAAGATTACCTGGATATGGTAAAGATACTTGCCAAATACCCCAAGATCCACCAGGTCTTCAACCTCGTGCCTTCTTTGATGGAGCAGGTGGAGGATTACACCCGGGAACGCATAAAAGACAGGTTTCTTGAACTTTCTTATAAGCCGGCGGAAGAGTTAAGCGCGCAGGAAAAAGAATTTATCCTGGAGCGTTTTTTCAGTATCAATAAGGAAAGGGTGATCGCCCTTTTCCCGCGATACTACGAACTCTACCTTAAAAAACATACGCATAAGCATTTTGACAACCGGGATTACCGGGATCTACAGGTATGGTTTAACCTTGCCTGGGTGGACCCGTCTTTCAGGCTGGAGATCCCGGAATTAAAACAAGCGGTGGATAAGGGGAGGTTTTTCAGCGAAGATGAAAAGCGCGCGGTATTGGCAAGCCATCTTAAGATACTTAAGGAGATCATACCTGTATATAGAAAATTTGTTGAATCCGGCCAGGTCGAGGTGACGATCAGCCCGTATTATCACCCTATATTACCCCTGCTTTATAACAGCGGTTTAGGTAAAGAGGCAGAGCCAAAGACAGTATTACCTAAGCTCACCTTTAGTTATCCGCAGGATGCAAAGGCGCATATCAATGAAGCCATCAGCTTCTTTCAGGAGAGGTTTGGGGTAAAGCCTCAAGGGATGTGGCCGTCAGAAGAGTCTGTATGCGAGCATATCCTGCCATTTATAATAGAATCAGGGATAAACTGGATAGTCACCGATGAGGCGATATTATTTAAATCTTTAAAGAAGAAAAAAAGGGATACTGCCCTTTTATACCAGCCTTACCTACTAAAGAGAGAAGAGGGTAACTTGAACGTGGTTTTTCGCGACCGTAATCTTTCTGACCTTTTGGGTTTTGTCTATCACAGGTGGAATGCAGAGGCAGCTGCCGCTGACTTCATGGGACACCTTAAGAATACTGCCGCAGCCTTTAAAAACAAGGATATACTGGTCACTATTGCTATGGACGGAGAGAACGCCTGGGAATATTACACCAACGACGGCCATGATTTTTTAAATGCCCTGTATAAAAGGTTGTCTGAAGCAGATTTCGTAAAGGCCGTTACAATAAGTGAATATTTAAAGGATCATCCGGCTAATCGCGATATCAAGCGTATTGCCGCGGGTTCATGGATCTTCGGCAATTTCTTTAAGTGGATAGGCAACCCTTACAAAAATAAGGCCTGGGACTACCTGACATTAGCCAGGCAGGAGTTTCAAGCAGTTTTAGAGGATGAAGGCAGAAGCCGGGCTTTAGGGGAGAAGCTTGATTTAGCCCGCAAGCAGATATATATCGCCGAAGGGAGCGATTGGTTCTGGTGGTATGGTGATAATGAAGCTGATTTTGACCGGCTCTTCAGGATGCATATGGCTAATTTCTACAGTTTGATAGGCAAGGAAACCCCGGGATATCTTAAAGAACCTCTGAGGCCAGATTAAATATTTGTCAAATCGGATTAAAGGTAGTATAATATAGTTTTAAATTTGGATTTGGAAAGAATAATTTTCAGATCAACCAAGGTTGATTTTGCCCTTTGTAAATCGATAAATAATGTAGCTTTTACTAAGGATAAATTTCCCATTTGCAAGAGGAAGAAATTTAGGCCTATAGTCATTCCCCTGCGCCCATTAATAGATTTGTAATAGGTCTGACGGGCTTCGGAGGATTTCGCTATGGGCATGGCGAGTAAAATATTAGGGCCCATAGCTCAGTCGGTTAGAGCAGTTGACTCATAATCAATTGGTCCGGGGTTCGAGTCCCTGTGGGCCCATAAATTTTTGCGAAGCAAAAATTTACTCCGAGTGATACCTTTAAAAAGGCATTTAGGTTTGAGCGAGGAGAAAAAGTATTATATTGAAGGGTTGCACCGTTTCAGCAAGTAAGATTTGGAGGAACGGTGTCCTTTTCTGAATTGTAAGAGATGGAAAAGGAAGTCCCTGTGGGCCCAGAGTAATAGTTGTCAGTTCTCAGTTTTCAGTTTTCGAATAGTTTATCTGACAACCGATAACTGACAACTGACAACTAAATTGGGCGATTGGCTCAGCTGGTTAGAGCGCTACATTCACATTGTAGAGGTCATAGGTCCGAATCCTATATCGCCCACCATTTAATTTTCCCGACAAGGGAAAATTAAATGGCACTAAGTAGTCCCTAAGCCTTCAGCTTATGGATAATTTACCTGAAGTAAGAGAGGGCAAATTAAGCGTTAAGCGAGCCAGTCCTTCGCCGCCATTTGGCGGCTTAGGATAATTCTCCGATATGTAATATAGGCAGAATTAACAAGGGGCGTAGCGAACGCAGTGCATATGTTTTTTCCTTGTCGGAAAAAACTGGTGGCACTTGAACGAACGTAAAAAACCGCGCCAAGCGGTTTAGTGAGTGAAGGTGCATACAAACAGTTCTTTCCCGACAAGCAAAAATTTAATGGCACTCAAGCAGCACCGCACTTCGTGCGGTATACTTTACCTGAAGTAAAAGAGTACAGATATTATTGACTATGCAAGCAGTTAACCTAAAACAACAGATCAACTGTTTAGTAAGGCTTCAGAAGATCGACAGTGAGATCTTTATCTTAAAAGACGAGAAGGAAGCCAAGCCGAAAGAAATAGAGGTCCTTGATGCCGCCTTTGAAGAGAAGAAAAACGGCTTGGCAGAGGCGGAAAAGAAGTACCTGGACCTGCAAAAGCAAAAAAAAGAAAAAGAAACCGACCTCTTGGCTAAAGAAGAAAGCATAAAAAAGCTCCAGTCTCAGCTTTATACCTTAAAGACCAATAAGGATTACCAGGCGATGCTTACGCAGATAGAGGGGGTAAAGGCCGATGTCTCTATGGTCGAAGATACTATCCTGGGATTAATAGAAGAGACAGAGAAGGCTAAGGCTGGGATAGAAGAAGAAAAGAAGAAATTGCAGGAGGAGGAAAAGGCTTTAAACGCAAGAAAGAAAGAAGTCCAGGACAAGGTAAAAGAGATAGACGAACATATCGCTCAGCTTGAATCACGCAGGAACCAGGTCATTCCCGGCCTGGAGGATAAGATAGTAAACCAGTATGAACGGATACTGAATAACCGTGACGGCCTGGCGATAGTGGCGGTAAAAAATAATTCCTGTTGCGGATGTAATATGTTTGTGCCTCCGCAGGTGATAAATTTGATAAAGATGTATGAACGTATCATTACCTGTGAGGTATGCAACAGGATGCTTTATATAGAAGAGGATATGGAGATCGACGATGCCTCCGCCGGTAATACTTCTGTTGAAGAGGCGCAAAGTTGAAATACAAGGAGCTTGAGCTTTATATTGACGGAGCCTCCAAAGGCAATCCCGGGCCCAGCGGTATCGGGGCGATACTTTGCCGCCAGGGAGAGCCGGTAAAGAATATATCGGTATTTATAGGGTATGCGACCAATAATATAGCAGAGTATACCGCTCTTATATACGGATTAAAAGAAGCCTTGAATTTTCAGGCGGAAATACTTAAGATCAAATCAGACAGCCAGCTTTTATGCCGGCAATTAAAAAAGATATACAAGGTAAAGGACGCCGGTATCTTAAATCTGTATAACCAGGCCGTTGGTTTAATGGCGGGTTTTAAAGAAGTGATAGTGACGCATATCCCGCGTGAAGATAATCGCGGCGCGGATAAATTAGCAAATAAGGCAGTGAAAGAAATGAAAGGCGGGTAGAACGCGGTTACCCTCACGCCAATAATTGATGTGGGGGAGGAAAGTCCGGGCTCCGAAGGGTAAGCGTAATGGGTAAC
>JAFGET010000086.1 GCA_016931435.1 Candidatus Omnitrophota bacterium | reverse complement strand
TCCTTTAGTTGCCGTTTAGCGACCTCATAAGCGCGATCCCTTTCATTGCTCCTGAAATATAATGTCTGCACGGGCAGGCGTCCGGGAGGAAGTTCATTGATCACCGAGATATCCAAGTCTCCGTATAAAGTGATAGCGAGGGTGCGCGGGATGGGAGTCGCGGTCATGATCAAGGTATCGGGCTGGCGGGCCTTCTGGTTCAATAACGCCCTCTGCCCAACCCCGAACCTGTGCTGCTCATCAATGACAACCAGGCCCAATCCTTTAAAATCCACTCCTTCTTCTAACAGGGCGTGCGTTCCGATGACAAGGTCTATTTCTCCCGTTTTGATCTCCCGATATACTTTTTCTTTCTGTTTTTTATCCAAGCTGCCTGTCAGTAACCCTATTCTTATTTGCTTGCCCCGGTACCTGATACCTAATACCTGATACCCTATATTCTGGAAATGTTGCCTGGCCAGTATCTCAGTCGGGACCATAAAAACAGCCTGATATCCCCCCTGGATCGCGCAAAGCGCACAAATCACCGCTACGACGGTCTTGCCTGAGCCCACCTCCCCCTGCAGAAGCCTCTGCATCGCTTTATTGCTTGACATATCGGACTTGATCTCTTCCAGGGCCTTTAGCTGCCCTCCTGTTAATTCAAAGGGCAGGGCTTTTAGAAATGCCTCTACCAGGCCCCCTTTTATCCGATGGATTATGCCTGAACTCTCCTTTTTCCTGGCTCTTCTTAAAGCCAGCAACATCTGGAACAAAAAGAATTCTTCGAAAGAAAGCCGGCGGTGCGCTTCTTTTTGCGCCACCGGATCATCCGGAAAATGGATGTTGATCAGGCTCTTGGCCAGGTTCAGGAGATTATTCCTGTTCCTGATATCAAAAGGAAGAAAATCATAGACGCTTCCGATGTAATTATCCAGCGCCTCTTTTATCACCCGGCGAAAATAACGCTGGGTCATGCCTGCGGGTAAAGAATACGAGGGGACGATACGGCCTACATTCAACGATTCATCTGCCGTTTCGCTTATGATCTCAAATTCCGGAGAATTTAACTGTAACTTTCCCTGATAGCGTTGAGGCTTCCCGTATAAAATAAGGGTCAAGCCGCACTTAAAATAATCTTTGAGGTAGGGCTGATTGAACCAGACGCAACGGACCTTCCCGCTTTTATCCCGCACGGCGATTTCCGTTAGAGAAAAACCCCTGCGTGAATATGAATAATGGGACCTGGATGACAAAACCTCTGCCTTGATCGTCTGGTTCCTGCCTTCCTCTAATTTTGCTATGGGGACAAATTCTCTACGGTCTTCATAACGGCGGGGGAAATAATATAGAACGTCCTCTGCGGTAAAAAGCGATAGCTTTTCCAATAGCTTAGCCCTTTTCGGGCCGATGCCTTTTAAATACCGCACGGCGGTAGTGAGTAGTTTTTTCACAGGGTCACCTTGGGCGAATCAGGGGTTACTCTTTTGCCCTGGCCGACTTCGATCTCAAAAGCGTCGCTTGAAAAAGATCTTCCCTTTGATTTTACGACTGCCGGGCCGATCTTTAATTTTCCGGCAGAAAGCGGCGCCAGTAAAAATATATATTCAAAAGAAGAATCCTCATCCCGGCCCATCCTAAATGATGAAGACTGGGACTGGGAGACTACGGCAAAACCATCGAATTGGGGCAGGGTGAGCGCGGGCGGATTTTTCTCCTGAGTCTTAACGCTTAGCCGGTAAGTAAGGACTTCATCCGTAGTGAGTCTTAATTTATCGACTTGTGCCTTAAGCGTGATCTCGGCAGAAACGCACCTCATTAAAAACAGAAAAAAGGCTAAGGCAATAATCAAAACCTTTACTTTCATAATTAAAAATTATAGTATAATTATCCGGGATTGAAAAGGAATAATCGGACCTCATTGACAAAAACTCAAAAATATGTTAGATTTGATTCTATGAACGAAGAGTCGCCTCAAACAAAAGAAATAAATAAGATCCAGGATTCTCTTGAGCGAGCCAAAAGCGAACTGGCTATACTTTACGAGATCTCTAATGCCATGCGCACGACGCTTAAGCTCGATGAGATCCTTTATATCATCTTAACCGGCGTGACGGCGCATATCGGCTTAAGCTTTAACCGCGCTGTTTTGATGCTGGTGAACGAAAAAAGCGGCCTTATCGAAGGTAAATTAGGCCTGGGTCCAGGCAGCGAAGAAGAAGCTGACGGCATCTGGAAGAATATCGAACAGGAGAAAATGGACCTTGAAGACCTTATCAATGCCTATAAAATCTCGGCAAAATCCGTCCTGGAATCTCCCTTTAACCGGCAGGTAGAACGCCTGAAACTTTCTTTACACTCTGAAAGCGGGGGGTTACTTGCCTCAAGCGCGCTTGACGGAATGCCCTTGCTTTTGACCAAAGACAGTATTAAAAACTATGCGAATGACCCCCTCATCAAATTACTGAATACTGAAGAATTAGCGCTTGCTCCTTTAAAAGCTAAAGATAAGGTAAACGGCCTGATTTTAGCGGATAATTTTATCACCAAAAAGCCCATATCTAAAGATGACATGCGCATGCTCATCATGCTCGCTAACCAGGCGGGCCTGGCAATAGAAAACTCTCAGCTCTATGAAAACGCCCTTATACGCAGCCATACGGATCTTTTAACCAACTTATGGAATCACGGATATTTCCAGTTCCTCCTGCAGGCAGAACTGGATAAGGCCAAAGCAAACAAGACTTTCTTAAGCTTGGTTTCTTTGGATATCGATGACTTCAAGATCTACAATGATATGTTCGGCCACCAGGCGGGGGATAGAATATTAAAAGAATTAAGCGATATTCTTAAGAGCCATTCCCGAAAAATGGATTTTGTCTGCCGCTACGGAGGAGAAGAATTCAGTATCATCCTGCCGCAGACGCAGAAAAACGAGGCTTTTTTCATCGCGGAACGTTTCCGCAAGGAAATTGAAAAATTCGGCTTGAGCCAAAAAGAGATGTTCCCTGATAAACGGCTCACTGTTAGCTTAGGCGTAGCATCTTTTCCTGAAGACGGAGACCTGCCTTCGGACCTTATTTCTTGTTCAGACAAAGCCTTATATCAAGCAAAAAAACAGGGTAAAAACACCACCTGCTGTTAAGAGACAGGTTGGAGAGCGGATAAATTCGCTCCCTGGTTGTCTTTGAAAGCATGTTTCTGCGCGAATCTCACCGAAACGATCTTAGATACCCCTGATTCCTCCATTGTGATGCCATACATCACATCGGCATTTGCAATAGTCTTTTTATTATGGGTGATAACGATGAACTGCGAATCGCCGATAAACTCCTGAAGGAGCCTGGAAAAACGGTCGACGTTGGCTTCATCAAGCGCGGCGTCGATTTCGTCCAATACGCAGAAGGGCGCGGGCTTGACTTTAAATATAGCGAAAATCAGGGCGATCGCCGACATGGACTTTTCTCCTCCGGAAAGTAAAAGCACGTTTTGCAATTTTTTTCCCGGAGGACGGCAAATGATCTCTATCCCCGACTCAAGAGGGTCCTGCTCATCGATCAGGAATATCTGCGCGTCCCCTCCGCCGAAGAGCATACGGAAATAATTACGGAACTCCGCCCCGACCTTCTCGAAGGTCTCAAGGAACATCTTTTTAGTGGTGCGGTTTATCTTTTGTATCGCCTCATGCAGGGATTCTTTGGCGGCAAGCAGGTCGTTGTGCTGCTGGGTCAAGAAATCGTAGCGCTTTTTTAATTCGTCGTATTCTTCTATCGCTACAAGGTTGACAGCGCCGTAGGAATCCAACTTTTCTTTGAGGGCGTCAATTTCCCGCGAAAACGCTCCTTCGTCCGCATCAACCGGCAAGGCTGATTCAATCGTATCCAAATCTGTTTTGTAAGACTGTTGGATCTTTTCCTTCAGGATCAAAATTTTAT
>JAFGET010000085.1 GCA_016931435.1 Candidatus Omnitrophota bacterium | reverse complement strand
AGGGGACGGGGACGCTGTAAGCTTTTCCTTTAATTGTGATATCGCCTGATCAAAATTACCCGAGCGGATAAGCCTGATAACCTCCGCTTCTTCTGCCGGTAAACCCGGGCCGATATCTTCCCGATAACCGCTTCCGGTTTCTGCGCCAAGGCGCATAAGGCGGCGGTTCGCCTGCCAACAAAAATAATCTATTTCTAAAGCCTTCCTGTATGAGGATTCCGCCATGACAAAATCTTTCATCCCCCTGTAGATATCGCCTAATTGCACGTAAGCCATCCAGTTATCCGGGTCGATGGACAAAATAGCGCTCTCTTCTTCCAGGGCTTGTGCGTATGACCCCCTGGATAATAACACAGATACCAAATTTAAACGGGGAATAACACTCAAATAAGGATCTACATACTTGAGATTATACCTGCTGAAAACGATCTCGTCTTTATAGTTCTTGGACTGGGCAACCGTAAAAAAAACAAAATAAAAAATTATGCAGGCGCAGGCAGACTTAATGATCCTTTCTTTTTTTATCATCAAAACCAGGCGTGCCAGGATAATAAAAAAACCGGCAGAGGCCAGGTATACCCAATGCTCTTCCATGGCTACTATATTGCCGAACTTATACATGAACCTTACCAGATAAGAAAGAGTAAAAATAAACCAACCCGCACCGAATACCAGGATATAGCTCTTACGCCTGATCAACAGCGACAGAATGATTCCCAGAAGGATAAAAAACAGGACCAAGCCCAAAATATAAACGGCGCCATATGAGACGATCGAAGGTAATGACCTTAAAATATACAGAGGATAGGGCAAGACCAATAATTTAAAATAGCCATACAATATGTTCAGGAAATTCAGAATATCGATTGCCGGATTAGAACCGGAGATAAGAAACGCCTGCACGGGCACCAAATATGTAAACCTCAATATGACATATATGAGCAATATCCCGGAAAAACCAATAAAATCAAACCAGGCGTTGCTTTTTTTTATTCCTGAGTTTAAGCCCAAAAAAAGCGTAAATAAAGGGACGTATATCAAAAACCCTGCCTCGCGAGACAGTAAAGCACAGATGAAACCTAATAAAGAAAGGGCGTAATTTATGCCTCTGCGGGAATCAAGGTATCGCAGGTAAAATACCAGCGTAATTAAGGTAAAGACGCTGATCAGCAATTCAGACCGGCCGCAGATATACGCCACCGATTCAGTATGGATTGGATGCACGGTGAAAAATACCGAGGATAATAAAGCCAATGAAAAATCAGAAAAAAGGCGGTATAACAAATAAAACAATAAAAAAGCGGCCAGGGAATGAAAAAAGACATTCGTCAAACGGTAACCGAAAGGGTTAAGCCTCCAAAAAAAATAGTCCAGCGCAAAAGATAAAACCTGCATCGGCCTGTAATAACGATGCCCGCCCTCAAAGGAAACAACAGAAAAAATAAACGCGTGATCGGCAAAAAGCAAGGGGATGGTCTTTAGTTGCTTTATATAAGCGTTATTGACTATCAACGGCTTATCGTCTAACAGAAAATCCCCGCCTAAAGAATCGACATAACATACCAATGCCAATAAAAAGATAAACAGGAATACGAATAACTTCGGAATTTTATGAGCGCCTGGATCAATTATATCCATCGTAAAAATTCCCTGAGTGTTTTTATAAATAACCGTAATTTTTTAACAGAATTGACCTTTAAAGCCATTTTAGATAACCGCTTCAAAGACGAATAAAACTTCCTTACCGCCAACCTTCTTAAATATTCAACTTCTTTCGGCTTGATCGTCCCTGTATCTAAAACGCAGTGATTTTGTTCATATAATCGCCAGTCGCTGCTTTTAAGCCAGCCATTTTTCCGGGCGAGTGCATATAATGGCGTTGACGGCCATGGCACAGCGCAATAAACCTGGATAAAATCTATCTTTAATTTATTCAGCCAGGCTATGGTCTTCTTGCCGCTTAAAAGAGTCTCGCCCGGCAGCCCGAAAATCACATGCGCTACCACCTCCATCCCCGCTTTCTTTGCCCGATCAACCGCTTCTTCCGCTTGTTTTATGGTCGCGCCTTTTCCGGAATTATCCAGTATTTCCTGCGAACCTGATTCGATACCAAAGCCGATCATCCAGCAACCTGCCTTCTTCATAACCTTAAGCATTTCTAAGTCGACTTTATCCACCCGGCTGTTACAGACCCAGCCTAATTTTATCCCGCGGCTGGAAAATTCGTTGCAAAAATCAAACACGTACTCCCTGTTTGCGGTAAACGATTCACTCCAGATAAGAAACTGACCCACGCCAAAATTCTTATAAACATATTCCATCTCATCGACAACTTTTTTGTAATCGCGCAAGCGTAATTTTGACCCATAAAAAGGCTTTGCCGGACAAAATAAACAGGAATAAGGGCACCCTTTGGATGTAGTGACAAGCAAAAAAGGCTCCGCGCTTAAAGGCAAGAGGTAATTTCTGGTATCTATCAGCTGCCAGGCGGGAAAGGCAAGATCGTTTAAATCTTCATCAAAGCCTCGATCCTGGTTATGGATGACCAGCCCGTCTTTACGATAAGAAAGGCCTTTTACCGCGGAAATCTCCTGCCCCTTTGCCAATACCTTTACCAGTTCCATAAAACAGAATTCCGGCTCACCGCGTATGATAAAATCCAAAGCCGGCTCCATCACAAACGCCTCTTCCGGCAGCATTGTAACGTGCAGGCCTAAAGCAAGGGTCTTTATGCGCGGCGAGGCTTCCTTGGCCGCCCTCGCGCATAAAAGATCGGAATAAATAGAAGCGGTAGCCGTATTTATCACCAGGATATCTGGTTTAAATACAGCGATATTGTCTTTGAGCTTTTTAAAACCGATATCTTCAACGATGCAATCATTTAACCTCACCTCGACACCTTCCTTTAAAAGCATCCCCGCCATCGTTGCCAAGGTAACCGGAGGCCAAACAGTGGTCCAGGCGCCTTTTCTTTGCATACAACGCCCCTCGCGGACCATCTTTACGCCTTTACTAGCAGGAGGATTAACAAGGTAGACTCTCATTTTACGCCTCTGATAAGCAATGACCCCGCTATTTCCCTGATAAAAAAAAGCCTTTCAAGCAATCTGCCCAGTTTTTCGGTTATGCCTGTGAGCATATCCGGAGTATAAGGATGTAAAAAATCAAAGGGCTCTACCTGAAAAAAACTGAAACCTGCCTCTTCAATGACTCCCTTTATCTGCCAACGTAAAAAAGCCGTTTCTAAAGGAGAATCGCCGCTGAGTTGCCTGATAAATCCTATTTTTTTCTGAAGAAAAATATGCGGATTGACCATATTCGGCTCAGAAAAAACGAATTTCCCCCCTTTTTTTAATACTCTAAAAACCTCAGCCATGGCTTTTCTTGCGTTGACATGATGCAGGACGGAATTCCCTATTACCGCATCAAACGTATTGTCAAAGAAAGGCATGCGTTCAATATCGGAAACTAAGAATATTCCTTTTCTCCCGATATTTTTTTTAACCGCGTTCTTGAGCATATTATACGAAATATCGCTGGAAAAAAGTTTCATCCTGTATTCGGAAAGACTTTTAGTATATTCTCCGGTACCACAACCTGCCTCCAGCACTTTTAAACCAGAGGAAAAATTACAATGGCGGGAAAAAAGCTCCAGCCTCCTGTTTACCCGAAGTCGGCCGGCTCGCCTTGAATAAACATTAAAACGGCTATCGAATACACCAGCTACTTTATTGAAATATTCTTTTTCTTTCGATCTCATCGATCACAATCCGGGGATAGATCTTCCTTAAACACAATTGTCCTTTATTACATCTAAAATGTTTATAATTAGATACCCTTATACATGGGCTGCAGGAAAGGTTTTCGTAGAATACTATATGTTTTACCCCTTCCGGGCCGTACATAAGAGGCGTCTCAGGGCCGAAAAAAGAAACCGTAGGCACACCTAAATAAGCCGCTAGATGCAAAGGCCCGCTGTCATTAGAAATAAATAAATTAAACCTACGCATCAGGCAAGCTAAGTCTAAAAGAGAAGTCTTTCCTGCAAAATTATGAACATTTTCAGGCGAAAAGCCTTTAGCGAAACCGCGGACATATTCTTCATCGCTTTTGTCGCCGATCAAAATAATATGAGCGTGGTAGCGCCGGACCAATCCGTTGATCAAATCCCGAAAATACTCCTTTGGCCAGCGACGCAAAAAGCTAAGTTCACTTGCGTTTATATTCACGCCTATCACAGGATAGGCTTCATCCAGGCCTTCCTTAATAAATAAAGAATCTACGTGATCAGAATGTTTTTTATCCAGGGTTAAGCGGCATGGAAAGACCGCATCTTTCTTACGGGGCGCAATAAGGCCGGCCAGATCAAGAAATGATTCTTTTATCTTAATATTTTCTTTGAAGCTAAGTTCTTTTGTAAAACAACCTCCCCGGAATATCCCCTTATAGTTAAAACCAAGCCTTCTTTTTGCCCCGCTAAAGAACGTCAATAAAGCCGAATACCTGGAAGTAAACTCAAAGTCCAAAGCGGCATCGAAAGAAACTTTTCTTAAACGAGCTATGGTCTTGGCCGTATCCGAGATCAGAGTAAAAAAAGATCTTATTTCTATTTCTATTATTTCATCGAATAAATTACACATTTCATATATCTGCCGATTCTGCTTCAATGTCAATACATAAATCCTGGCTTCCGGAAACCTCTGCCGGATCAATTGAAAGGCATCGAATGACAAGACTATGCTTCCGAACCCCCAAAATTTTATTACCAGTATTTTTTCAATTCTAGCGCCCGTTTCCTCCTGTGCCGCTGTCTTTAGTAAGCTGCGCAGTTTTTCGCAAGAACAGAGAAAAAAACAAACTACCGGGCCTATGTATCTGTCGATTTTTCTTATAAATCCTAATTTCATGCCATTTAAAAATACTGCCCTCTAATTTTATCAAGGACCTCCTTGATTGAAAATCAGAGGGCAGATATTTACTACTAATACTGTTTTATCTCTTTTTTCTCTTTTTGGTGCCGCCTCTCTTCATCTTCGCGCAGGAGACGTCGCCTTTTTTGTCCAAGAAATAAAGGTAACCGACTTTTCTCTTGATGCCGCATTTGGCTACCTTTTTTGGATTTCCTCCTTTTTTGCTGCCCCTCGCCATCTTAGCGCAAGAGACATCGCCTTGCTTGTCGATATAATAGAGGTATCCTTTTTCGCGCTTTACTCCTAGTTTTACTATCTTTTCTGCCATCCTTCACTCACCTCCCTTCAATGAGGCCATAACTTACGGAGACCCGCGGAACGCGGGGTGAACGTAAGTTATTAGGCCGAATTGATATATCGCCTGCGAGAAAATTCAAACAAAATTTTCGAGCGCTTGGGCGATATACTATCTTCATCATGTTCCGATACTTACAGGTTCTAATATTTTTTTCAGAGTGGCTATCGCAGAAAGCACAGCCAGATAACTGGTCTTCGGATTACTCGGATGAATAAGGTTCGCGCAGCGCACAAATATCGTTCCGGAATCTGATTCGACCTCTATCTCATGCATATTCTGTTTTAGCCCCGGAGAAGCTACTATGCGCACTAAAGTTTTTTCCAGGCCTATTCCGGCTAAAGATAAGGTCGCGGCTACATTGATATTTTGCGGGAATAGCTTCGTTGCCGAATAGGCGCTACCTTCAAAGATCACCGTATCTTTATCTATATTATCCAGGCGGATCTTATTCTTTAAAATATAACGCACGCCTAAAAACGCCTTTGGGGGCTTTTTAGTCGTCAAAACCACCTTATTTATCTTGCCGCAATTTGCCGCTTTAATGCCGTCAATGCCGCATATCGCCCCGGAAGGCACAAAAAGCCTTCCTCCTTTTTCTTTCGCTAAAGCAGCCAATTCGCCATAATGCTCGGCTATCCCCCCCACCGACATCACTAATACGTCTTTAGCCAAATACATAGCCTTCCTGGCTACCTCAAAGGCAGAATCGGCTTTTGCCGATTCGATGACTAAATCGACCTTATTCAGCAAATCTTCCAAATTTAAGGCCGCGGCCTTTCTATTCGAATTACCTGCCAGATGAAAAGATTTTTCTACGTCAGCGTCATAAAGGCTGGCTAGTTCCGCCTTATCGCTAAAATCCGTTGATATGGCTTTCGCCAACGATGTTCCTATCGCTCCGCACCCTACGATGCCTATTTTCAACTTACTACGTTTCATTATATTTTTACGATAATATTGTCGATCAACCTGGTCTTGCCGATTCTTGCCGCAAGGGCTATCAGGACCGTGCCGTATAATTTTGTTACTGGTGCAAGGTCCACTAGGTCCACCATAGAAATATACTCCACGGTGATCTTATGAGCAGATATAAGCCTTTGCATCCTCTTTTTTATTTTCGAGGCATCCTTATGCCCCATGCGGATCAGCTCCCGCGCCATTTTCAAGGCGCGGTATAGAACTGACGCTCTCTGTTTCTCCTCTAAGCTCAAATAGGCATTACGCGAGCTCTTCGCCAAGCCGGATGGCTCACGGATAGTAGGCATTAATCTAATATTAACGGGCATATTCAGGTCCCTGGCCATCCTTCCTATGATTATCGCCTGTTGAGCATCTTTTTGCCCGAAATACGCGACATCGGGCTCAATGATATTAAAAAGCTTAGCTACTATGGTAGCGACGCCCCGAAAATGGCCTATTCTGGACCTGCCGCATAGAACATCGCTTAATCCCGATACCGATACATAAGTACAGAAATGAGGGGGATAAATATCCTTCGCCGCAGGCATAAACACCGCATCGACTTTTCCCCTGCCGCACAATAAAAGGTCTTTTTTCGGATGCCTGGGATAACTTTTAAAATCCTCTTTCGGCCCGAATTGAGCGGGATTGACAAAAATACTGACTGCTACCTTATCGCAATCGCGGCGCGCTCGCCTGATAAGGCTTAAGTGCCCTTCATGCAAAGCCCCCATTGTAGGCACAAAACCTATAGTTTGTTCTTTTGCGCGTGCATTTTTTGTAAAAGCACGCATTTGACTGATCCCGCGGATGACTTTCATATCAGCTCTCTTAAGGGCAAAATTACAAACTTACGCTCAAACATGCGCGGATGAGGTATAATCAGCTTTCTTGCCTTTATGGCCACATTATCATAGAACAAAATATCCAGATCTATTATCCGGGGGCCAAAACGTACCGACCTTTTACGCCCCATATCTTTCTCTATTTTTTTTAAAATATTCAAAAGGCGGCCGGGGCTAATACCTGTCCTGATCTTGGCTGCGGCGTTAAGGAATCTAGCCTGATTGACTACGCCCACCGGAGCTGTCTCATATAACGACGAAACCTTCTCTATCTTTATGCCTTTGATCCGGGATAATTTTTCCAAAGCCAGGGCCATATTCTTTTTACGATCGCCCAAATTTGAACCGAGGCCAAGATAACAACAAACCATGCCTAGATAACTTTTTTTAACCGGCTAAGCGCCTCAACGATCCTTTCTTCTGGGACAGTCAACGCCATCCGGATATATCCTTCGCCGTATTTTCCAAATCCTACGCCGGGAGTAACCACTATATCGGCCCGATCAAGTATTGTTTTTGAAAAATCTACGGAGCTTGTCTTATGCGGAGTTCTTATCCAGAGATAAAAGGTAGCCTTGGGCACCTCGAACTCAAAACCCAGGGACTTAAGCCCTGGCACCAGGACATCGCGCCTTTGTTGATAAAGCCCGCAAATGCCTTCCGCCTCTTCTGCCGGGGTTTCCAGGGCGCTGACGCCGGCGGCCTGTATCGCCTGGAATATCCCGGAATCAAGATTTGACTTCACTTTTGCTAACGCGGAAACCAGCCTGGAATTCCCGCAGGCCCAGCCAATACGCCAGCCGGTCATATTATAAGTCTTAGATAATGAATGGAATTCTATAGCTACATCTTTTGCCCCGCCTGTTTCAAGGAAACTTTTCGGCTTATAACCGTCATAAGCAAGTTCCGAGTAAGCCAGGTCGGAAACGACGATAGCCTTATTTTTACGCGCGAATCCTAATACCTGGCGGTAAAAATCCTCGCCTGCTACGGCAGAAGTAGGATTATTAGGATAATTTATGTAGATAAGTTTTGCTTTTTTACGCGCAGAAAGAGGGATCTTTTTTAAATCAGGCAAAAAGTCATTATTTTTCAAAAGCGGCATAAGAAACGGCTTCGCTCCTGCAATAATAGTGCCGCCCTTATAAGGCGGATAGCATGGGTCGGGAATCAAAGAATAATCTCCGTTATTTAAAAAAGCTAGAGGAAAATGCGCTAAGCCTTCTTTTGAGCCGATCAAAGGAAGGATCTCCGATTCAGGGTCAAGGATCACGTTAAAACGCTTTTTATACCAGCGCGCGATCGCCTGGCGTAATACCGGCATCCCTTGATCTAGAGCGTAACGATGATTAGCCGGATCAAGCGCTGCAGTATTTAAACTACTAATAATATGCCTGGGGGTGGGTTGATCCGGATCTCCCACTCCAAGGTCGATTATATCCCTTCCTTGCTTACGCGCCTCTCTTTTGGCCTTATCGATCTCAACAAAAAGATACGGCGGAAGCTGTTTCAATCTTTTGGATAATTCGAACATGAACTGTAATCCCCTTCTTTTAAAGCTTCATTTTGCCTTTTTACTTTTTATTTTTGAATTTTTAAAACGTCCT
>JAFGET010000084.1 GCA_016931435.1 Candidatus Omnitrophota bacterium | reverse complement strand
TTTTATTATTTCTTCTCCGTGCGGGGCTCCGATGAGCTGTTTTCTTGAGCCGCTCTTTCTGTAAATAGCCAGAATAAGGATGTGCTCTAACTCTACCTTCAGATCCTTCAGTTTCTTATCGATAAAAAGGCTTTCCTTGCTTACCGTGATCTTACCGATAGCGTAACCTTCGCTTAAGCCGAACATCTGCTCATAATCGTAAACCCTCAGCTTTGTCCACCTCTGTAAAGCAGCAGTGATGATATTTTTCATCAGGCCATAAACATGCCTGGAGCGGCTAAAGACGAATATCAGCACCAGCCCTAAAATCAGAGTCTCGCCCCTGACCAGGATCCCCTTACTTGATTGGCCGATAAAAGCAAGGACTAAAGTCGCGATAGATGTAGTGATCCCGGCACTTCCTAAAAGAATAAGCATACGCACGATCCTTCTTCTTAAAGGATGAGTGACGATCGCCTCAGATTCCATGGTCGTAAAACCTACGCCGGAGAACGCCGATTGCGCCTGAAAAGAAGCGATCTCAGGTGAAAGGCCGGTTAATTCTAAGGCGATAGCTCCTATCCTTACAACGATTATGGAAAGCAATATGATCACCAAAAGGCTGAATATCGCTATCATTTTAGGCTCCTGTCTTTGATGTTCAAACTAAAGCGTCCTCCTGTTTGGAATCCCTTAAAAACAATACCGAAGTATTTATTTTTTCGCTTACTTTTCTCATCAGGCCGATATCGTAGTTCAAGGGTATTCCGAATATATTGATACCGGCCAGGGGCGCGCAAGAAAGGCTCTCTTCGTAAGGGGCGACCAAGACACTTGCTTCAGTCTCCTTCGATAAACGCATTATCCTTTTTAATTTATTAAGGTATTCCAAGGCCTGGGGCTTTTGCGATTCATCCTCTACTGCCTGCAATATGCGTAAATTCCCTTCCCAGTTCCTTTCCAGTTGCAGCCCTATCAAAATAGCCAGATTTATGTTGGGGCTGCCCCGCCTTATCCAAAGGTTTATATTTTCATTTTGACCGAAGCCAACTTTAGGATGGAATCTTAATAAAATTATGCCCAGGTTAGTAGACACGGCTTTTTCGATCAACCCTTTTACATTCCTGTCTTTTTGGCTGTCGGAACCTATCTTCATAAATAATAAATTAGGGGCTAAAGCCTCGCCTGACAAAGCCTGCATTACCGTACCGGCGGCACTAAAAAAATTATCCGCGTCTATTACGGAAGCGGTAACAATAAGCCCTTCTTCTTCCAGCGGTTTTAAAAGAATAGCCATGTCTTTATCTTTAGCCTGGTGCTTATTCGTATCAACGGCGCTGCCTTCATTTACGCAGAAGAAATTCACTCTGCCTCTGGGTAAAGTTATATTCTTTATAAGCTCAAGGTTGCCTACCCAATCCTTCGCCTCGTCTACCGGTATCAAAAGATTAGGCTTCCAGATCTTGGGATGATAAGGCAGGCGCGAGGCAATCTTGATCGCCTGTTCCGCGATGAACAGGAAAAAACCTTTACGCACATCAGGCCATTGCCTTCGGCTTTGCCTGCGAACTAAAAATATATAAATAATAACGGTCACGGCGATCGCGGTGAAGCTAAAAACCTGGTTTATGAGGAACATCGCGTAAAAACACCCTATCCCCCCAAGCAAGGAGAAAATGACGGGGATCCTGAAGCTCGGGCGGAAGCTGGTTATTCCTATTATTTTTTCTATAAAGACGGAAATATTAAGGGTGCCATAAGTAATAAGGAAAAACATGGTGAGGATGACCGCAATGGTATTTAAAGTCCCCATAGATATGGTAACCAAAGCAAGCAACGCCGTAAAAAGAATCGCCACGCTGGGTTCCCCTTTTTTATTTATATGATTAAAGGATGAAGAAAAAGGTATCAATTTATGTTTACCCAACGCTAATAACGTCCTGGGGGAAGCCACAAACATGCTTAAGGCCGAAGAAAGCGTAGCCCCCATTATTCCGGCGATCACCAAAATACGCCACCGGCAAATACCAAGGATGATGGAAGTATTGCCGGCCAATTCTGAAGCAGAAGCATCGACAGAATACCAGAAAGCCAAAGCGAGATAGACCACGAAACTTACGATAATGGCGGATAATGTCCCCACGGGGATGCTACGCTGGGGCTCTTTCAATTCTCCCGACATGCTCACTCCGGCCAGGATACCGGTTACCGCGGGGAAAAATATAGCGAAGGCATTCCAGAATCCGACTTCATGCAATCCTTTTAATAAGACCGTGCTTGAGCTCAGGTATGATTTTCCTAAAAAAATAGAGATCAGCGACAGAAAAATACATAAAAGCACGGCATATTGCAGCCGGAAGGCAAGTTTAGCGCTGTTGTATGAAATCAATAAAAGAACGACCCAGGTAATGATAGAAACAAGGATAAAATTATGCTGCGGAAAGATAAAAACCCAGCATTCCGTAAACCCGGTTATATAGAAAGCGACGGAAATCGCCTGAGAAAGGTATAAAGGCATCCCTATCGCGCCGCCCACTTCAAGCCCGAGGGATTTCGAGATTATGGAATATGCGCCTCCTGTGCCGATGCGTATATTTGTGGTAATGCTCGCTATGGATAATCCGGTCAAGAGGGTGATGATGTTACTTGAGACCACAATAATCAGCGCGCCGTAAAGGCCCACCTGCCCCACTATCCACCCCAGACGTAAGTACATAATAACGCCGAGTATGCTTAAAATAGTAGGAGTAAATACTGCCTCAAAAGTCCCGAACCTTTTTTGCTCCATTAGCTTCCTTCTGTGGGCCTCTTATTATAACTTCCGCAACGCGGACAGACCGAAAAAGCTACGTCTTTGGTCTGAACATAAGTATAGGTGCAAACACTGCAAAACCAGATAAACTTTGGGTCGAGAGATAAATCTTTATCTTTTTGTTTACGGCCAAAAAACCAGGCTAAAATTATCAGGCCGATAGATAAAATACTATACAACCCTATGCTTAAGGCAAAATCTATATTCACCACAAGGCTTACTCCTTAAGGTTAACCGCGTCACTCTTTGGCTGAAAGGTCGATCCTTACCTTTTGCCAAGTGCCAGGCGTAAACTGTAACTGTTGCATGGCTATATAACGGCTGATATGGCGCATGCTCAACAGGTCCAGCTCTAAGTTACCCGAAGAAACCTTTCGGTGGATCAAAACGGAACTCCTTTTGCCAGATGAACCTATATTAAACATAAACTCGATATGCGCTATTTGCCTATCTTTAAAATATAAGAGGAAATGATAAGGAAGCTCGGGATAGAGCATAACTACCGGCTCTTTCCTTCTTACCGCCGGATTAAGAAGCCCGGCATTTGAAAAATAGGTTATTTTTTGGCTATGCGAAACTCCGGTATTCAGCGGTTTTAAGGCAGGCTGTGAAAAATCATAGGTACGCCCCTGGGAGCTTAAGATCCTATAATTGCCGCTTAAGACAGGGCTATACCCCAAGCTTTCTTCTTTGCGCTCAGACGGCAGGAATATCTCACCCCAGAAATATACGTTGGAGGTATCGCGGGAAAGAAGATTCGGCCCAAAGGAAACATTGAATATGCCAAAAACCGCAAGATGGCCCAAAAAAGAGAAAGATAAAGCCTTTCTTAATAACGGCGAAAAGAACAAGAGGCTACTCCTGGTTAGTGGCAATATTGATCTTAGTAATGCCTAAATCCCTGGACATATCCCAGATCTCGACAACCCTGCCTAAAGAGGCGCGCTTGTCAGCCTTGATTAAAATCGGCTGGTTCCTTTTAGCTATCTCTTTAAGTATAGATTTTAATTCTGGAGTCGTGACCACCTTATCATTCAGATAAATGACATTCTCCGCAGAAAGCATTATTTCTATGTTTTCGAACCTTACTATTTCACTAGTGGCTGCCTTAGGCAGATTCACCTTGATCCCCGGCTGCATCACAAAACTTGAAGTAAGCATGAAGAATATCAACAACTGAAAAATCATATCGATCAAGGGGGCGATGTCTATCTGTTTTAGGCCGTGCTCCAGTTCTATATGCCTTTTAAAATTCATGCTCATTCCCTTCTGTTTAAACTCCGGCCCCGGGGCCCCAAACACTCAAAAGATTTATAGTATCCTAAGATCCCGGGTCCAAGACCTGCGGTTTAAATTTTATTCTGTCAAAAAATTCACCAATTCAGTAGAGGCCTTTTCCATTTCCAGGACAAAATTATTTATCCGATGCACCAGGTAATTATAAGCGACGAACGTGGGTATTGCCACAATAAGCCCCGCTACAGTAGTCAAAAGCGCCTCCCAGATACCGCCCGCTAAATCACCCGGGGAGACCGGGTGGAAACTCGTAGCTTTTGCCTGGATGGTCTGGAAACACCTGACCATGCCGGTGACCGTCCCCAAAAGGCCAAGAAGCGGCGAAATATGCGCGATAGTAGCCAGCAAGGAAAGGCTTTTTTCTATAACCGGTATCTCGTATAGAGAGGCGTCTTCAATGGCTTCTTTTATCTGTTCGCGGCTGCGGTCGTATTTTAAAATACCGGCTTTTAGTATATTAGAGATCGGGCTTTTGGTCTTATCGCATATCTCCAGCGCCTCCTTTGTCTGATGGCGTTTCATCTTATCCAGGATCGCGCCTAAAAATTGCTGCGTGTCGATCCTTATTTTATGCAGATGCCAGAATTTTTCCAAAATTATGGCCAAAGCAAAAACAGAACATAAAAGTATCGGCCACATCACCGGCCC
>JAFGET010000083.1 GCA_016931435.1 Candidatus Omnitrophota bacterium | reverse complement strand
GTAGCGGGATTAGAACGCGGAGTCCTTCCTATGGGTGATTGATCGACTACAATAACTTTATCGATGAGTTCATAACCGATTATCTTATCATGCAGGCCGGGCTTCTCTCTGGATTTATAAAGCCTTTGCGCCAGGCTCCGGTATAATATTTCATCGATCAGGGTGGACTTACCGGATCCGGAAACTCCCGTAACGCAGATAAAAGTCCCTAAGGGGAATTTCACATCAAAGCCGCGAAGATTATGCTCCTTTGCCCCTTTGATCTCAAGGGTTTTTTTATCCTCCCAGGGCCTGCGTTGCTTAGGTATAGATATCGCCAATTCTTTCCTTAAATATTTCGCGGTAAGAGAAACCCTATCCTTCATAAGGGCTTCCAAGTTTCCGCAAAAAACCACCTCACCTCCGTCCCGTCCCGCTCCCGGCCCCAGGTCAACGACAAAATCACTTGCGCGTATGGTAGATTCATCATGCTCTACTACGATCAGCGTATTCCCTAAATCCCTTAAGGCTGTTAAGGTATCAAGCAACTTAATATTATCCCTCTGATGCAAGCCGATACTGGGCTCATCCAGGATATATAAGACACCCACCAGCCTTGAGCCTACCTGGGTTGCCAGGCGTATCCTCTGGGCTTCTCCTCCGGAAAGAGTAGCGCTTTTTCTATCCAGGGTCAGATAATCCAGGCCTACATCTTTACAAAACCTCAAGCGCTGGGTTATTTCTTTCAAAGCCTGATGCGCGATCAACTTCTCTTTTTCGTTTAATTTTAAATTTGTAAAAAAATCAAGCGCTTCTTTTATCGACATTTGGGTCGCCTGCGATATATTTTTCCCGCTTATCTTTACCGCCAGGCTCTCTTTCTTAAGCCTTGCCCCCTGGCAAAGCGGACAGGCAAGACTGGACATAAAACGCGAGATCTCTTCCTTTAAATATTCGCTTTTTGTCTGGATGAATAACCTTTCCAGATGCGGTATTACCCCTTCAAAAGGCTTTCCGTTTACAAACGCTTCACTGCCGTAGAGTATGGCTTTACGCGTAGCCTTACTTAATTCCCTGAAAGGTACGTCTAGATCAAAATCAAGCTCTCGGGATAATTCGCGTATAAGCCAACGGTAATAAAGTATATATCCCCTTCCTCCCCTTCTCCAAGGCTCAAGCGCTCCTGCATTTATGGACTTTTCGGGCTGCGGGACTATCAGTTCCGGGTCAAATTCAAGTTTCGTACCTAAGCCATGGCAATCCGGGCATGCCCCGTAAGGAGAATTAAAAGAGAATACGCGCGGCTCGACCTCAGAATAGCTGATGCCGCATTTTAAACAGGCATATTGTTCGCTTAAGACCAGGTCCCTGTTCTTATTGTTTACTATCAGGATACCGCTTCCTACTTTAAGGGCGGTCTCTACTGAATCGTTAATGCGCGTTTTAGCCTGAGGATCCACCGATATCCTGTCTATCACTACTTCGATATTATGAGATCTATATTTTTGGAGCTTCTTTTTAAAAGGTAATTCATAGATCGTCCCGTCAACGCGGCAACGCACAAATCCCGCTTTCTGGACCTGTTTGAATAAATTCTCATGTTCTCCCTTTTTACCTCTTACCAGCGGAGCTAATATCGTCGCTTCCGAACCTTCGGAAAGGGACAATATCCGGCTGGTGATCTCCTGAGCGCTCTGGCGCTCGATCGGCTCACCGCATCGATAACAGGTGACCTTGCCTATCCGAGCAAAAAGCACCCTCAGGTAATCATAGATCTCTGTCTGAGTAGCTACGGTGGAACGCGGATTACCTCCTGCCGTCCTTTGCTCAATAGCTATAGCCGCGGATAACCCTTCGATATATTCGACGTCGGGCTTCTGAAGCTGCTCTAAAAACTGACGGGCATAACTAGAAAGGCTTTCTACAAAACGCCGTTGCCCTTCGGCGTAAATAGTATCAAAGGCTAAACTGGACTTACCTGAACCGGAAAGCCCGGTAACCACTATAAGCTTATTACGCGGAAGCTTAAGGTCGATATTTTTCAGGTTATGCTCACGGGCGCCTTTTATTATGATATTATCTGAACTCATATTTAATAGGTTGCTATTTTTTTAAGCTGCCGGATATTATCTTTTATCTGCATATCATCTGGTTTTAATCTAAGGGCGCGCCTCCATATAGACTCAGCTATAGCAAGATCTCCGTGATTTGCGTATAATGCTGCGAGGTTTTTCAGTAAGGCCAGGTCATCAGGCATTTTTCGTAACCCTTCCTCAAAGATCTTTTTCGCTTCTTTAAAATAGCCGAGTTCAGCAAGGATTATTCCGGCGCTAAGGCGCGCCTGGGCATCATCAGGATCAAGATCCAGCAACTTCTGGTTAAGTAAGATAGCTTCATTATAAGCCTTTTTCTCGATAAGGAAAGCCGTAAAGTTCTTTAAGGCTACCGTGGACTCCGGATCTAACCTGAGGGCAAGCCGAAAACTATCTTCCGCCTCTCTTTCCTTACCTTGAGCCTTATAGATCAAGGCCAGGTTATTCGCCGCCTGAGCTGACCTAGGATAAAGCAACTGCGCCTTTTTGTAGAATTCTACTGCCTTTGCCTGCTCTCCTTGAGCACTATAGATATTACCTAAAAGTAAATATGCGTCCCAAGCCCGGGGGTCTTTGGCCAAAACCATCCGCGCCTGTTCACCGGCTTGCCGAAACATTTTTTTATCGCAATAGATAACGCCTAGATTGACCCTGACAAAAGTATTTTCCGGATCGACCCTCAAAACATGGTTATAAAATGTAACCTCATCCTTATAATGATAGTTGTTGATGACAGTAAAGGAAAAATAAACGGCTACGGCCGCGCTAAGCAAAGCTAAAGATAGATCTTTAAACCTGGCGCTGAGATTTTTAAATAAAAGGGCAAGGATCAAAAAAAATCCTATTGACGCCATATAGGCGTAATGTTCTATATTCACCGCCCCGAAATACTCAAAAGTACCGGCAAGCTTAACTACGGGCAACAGGCTTGTTATATAAAATAGAAGAGCGAATATAGCTACCCGCTCCCTCCTAATCGCCGCTTGAAACAAAACATATGCCATAACCGACAAATAAATAGCAAATAAAATAAGATCGCATAAAATACTCCTGCCGAACAAGGCTACCTTGAGGCTTGATGGTAAAATAAGATTGATCAAATAATATTGCATGGACCAAGCCAAGTTTATAAAGGCATCTTTTAAATGCATCCCGCTTGGATTAAATTTATCGCAGGGGATGAATCCGGCGCGTAAAAACAGGTAGAATAAAGAAATAGCCATGAACGGCAAAAGGCCCTTTACTGTTTTCTTTGCCTCAAGCCTTAAGAAGACAGAACAAAGCAAAAGAAAAAAAGGTAATAATAACGCCCCTTCCCTGGAGAGCAAAGATAATATGAAAGTAAATAAGGATAAAATTAAGAGATATTTCTTATGATCAAGGCAATATTTTATAAAAGTTATTAAAGATAAAAAAATGAATACGGCTTCAAGCAGATTAGACCTGGCGGCGATAGATGAAACGACAAAAGTATTTATAGGATGGATGCAAAAGAAAACACTGCTTAATATGGCCAGAATCTTATCCTTGAATATCAAGTTTAAAAGGAGGAATAAGAAATAACCTGCCAGGCTGTGTAAAATTATATTGGTCAAGCGGTAACCGGAAGGATTAAGTTTCCAAAAAGGGTACTCCAGGGCGTAGCTTATAGACTGTAGCGGCCTATAATATGTACCTTTTGATGGATCCTCGGGATGCTGAAAATAAAAAATATCTTCCTTGAAAAGCCTTGGGACCAAAGCCGGGCGTTTTATATGGCTATTTTCGACAATTAAAAATTTATCATCGAATATAAAAGAATTACCAAGAGAATTAAAATAGGCCAAGAAAGTGATCCCCAGAAAGAATAGATACGTCGCTTTATCTGCCCTTATCCTAAATTGCATAGTTTAAGCTTTTTTCTTACGGCTTCAGCCTTATCATAAAGGCCAATTTTTTTATAAGCGATATAAAGGTTGTACAGGGCTGTTGTGCAAGCCGGATCTATCCTTAAGGCGGCCTCAAAGGATTCGATCGCCTTATTATATAGCCCCATTTTCCCGAGGGTTATGCCGGCAAGGGTATAAAGTTGAGGGGACGGGAACGCTGTAAGCTTTTCCTT
>JAFGET010000082.1 GCA_016931435.1 Candidatus Omnitrophota bacterium | reverse complement strand
TTGAATTTAAAAAGATGTATGCGCGCTATGGGATTAATTATGAGACTCCTGTATTTGATTTTAAGGATCCGCAAGTAGATTACTTTGCTAAATATAACTTTGCGGTTCAGGAATCACAAGATTCTGTTTCTCCCCGAAATAATCCTACCACCGGAGATATCTTGTTCGATTTGGGGATTTTCCCTCAGCGTAACCTCAAAGGCACCTCAGAGGATCATCGAATGCAGGGCAGATGTTTACAGTTAATCCTGTTTAATATTTTTGCTACCTGGTATTATTTACCGTATCGTAGTTTAGAAGAATACAAAAAAGTGGCATCAGGCTTTATCCGGGAAAAAATAGCTTATTTTTTACCTCTTGTTGATGAATATGCCAAGAAGAGAGCCAGCGACAGGTTGGCTATATTGTTATGAGGATAACAAAAAGACAGATACGGGCAGGCTATAAGTTCATAAGCGCCAAATTCCTGGCCAAAAAGGTCCCTTTGATAGTGGGTTGGTCTATTACTAATAGATGTAACTTGCACTGTTTATTTTGCACCAGATGGAAAAGCCAAGCCAGAGAGCTGGATACCGGCCAGGTATGTGCTATTATCGATGCCCTTTCTCAGATGGGTACTTACGGCATTAATTTTACCGGAGGAGAACCGCTTATAAGGGAAGATATCGGGATGTTGTTAAGATATTCCAAGAAAAAGGGCATAAATACACGCGTGTTTAGTAATGGACTCTTGGTCCCAGGGAGGATCGATGAGCTGGAAGGGGTGGATTGCCTGACTATGAGTCTCTCAGGGATCGAGGAAAAAGCGGGCGATTGTTGGTATGGTGCATCGCCTTCGGTAATCGCCTCTGCCATAGATGCGGCAAAGAAAAAAAACGTTTACGTAAAGCTGCATACCGTGCTCACAAAAGATAATCTAGACCGCCTTGATAGTATTCTGCACTTTGCCAAAGAACATGGTGCGATGGTAGATTTTTCGGTAATAGAATTTTTGCCTTTCAGCGAAGAGCAGAATATTAAACCGTTGCTTCCTTCTCAAAAGGAGTTAAAGACAGCGCTGGGCTTGCTGATATCTGAAAAAAAAGCAAAAAACGCAGAGATCGGCAACTCGTTAGCAAGCTTAAAATATCTAAAGCAGTGGCCTGATCAGATAAGGTTGGAGTGTGCGGCCGGAAAGATATTCTGCCGGATAGAAGCGGATGGCAATGTATACCCTTGTGCCGGTTTGATTCGTAAAGTTGAACCGCAAAATTGTCTAGGCCAGGGATTGCGCAGCGCTTTTATGAAAATGAAGCCGGTAATCTGCGATTCCTGCTGGTGCAGTACGCATATCGAAATGAATTATGCTTACGCGCTTAATTTAAGTGTTATTCTGGAGATAATGAAGAATTACCGTTTATAGAAAGAGGCAAGATGTTTTGCAAGGCAATTCCCCGCCAACGTGTAGTGGTCACATTACGAGAGGTGTTTAATATATTTTCTTTATTTTTCCGCGGCCGGCTTATTAAAGGCGATAAAGTGGCTGTCTTAGAACGTGAATTTGCCTCGTATATAGGGACGCTTTTTGCTATAGCCGTGGGTTCCGGCCGTTTCGGGTTGCAGCTGATACTGGAGACGCTTGGGGTCAAAGCGGGCGATGAAATAATCGTGCCGGCATATACGTTTCATGCTGTTCCGGAGACGATAAAGAAAACAGGGGCTGTGCCTGTATTTGTGGATATCAACAGCCTTGACTATAATATCGATACTGCGTTTATAGAGGATAAGATCTCTCCCAGGACAAAAGCCATAATTGCCACCCATCTTTTTGGGACTCCTTGTAATTTAGGCGCAGTGCTCCAGATCGCCAAACGCCATAATCTGCATCTTATTGAAGATTGCGCCCAGGCTATAGGAGCCGAATACCATTCTCAAAAAGTAGGCTCTTTTGGGGATTGTGCTTTTTTTAGTTTCGAGACCGTAAAGCCGTTTCATACCTTTGGGGGAGGGATGATTTGCACCAATGATAGTTTATTATATGAAAAACTTAAAACCAGGATAGAAGGCGTTAGTTATCCCAAATATTCGCGCGTTATCAAGAAAATATCCTTTAGCCTTCTGGAGTCTGTCCTTACACATCCGTTTTGTTTTACTATACTTGTATACCCTTTTCTATTGATAGCGATGCAGAGAGGCAAGGATTTAAAGAAGGCATTCAAAAAAGCTAAGAAGAGTTTCAAGAGCCTGGAAGCCAGATATGCCAATTTTCAGGCTGACTGCGGTATAGACAAACTGAATATGCTAAAGCGGCAGTTAGACAAAAGGATTTCCAATGCCTCTATGTTGATGGAGAGAGTAAAAGACAGGAGCGTTTTTCAGTCGCCCGAGGCGGATAGCAAATCGATATTTTACTGTCTGGCTTTAAAAAGCAATGACGCAAAGAGGGTTTCCCGGGCTTTGCTGAGGTTGGGGGTAGACGTCGATGCGAACCTTGCGCAAAACTGCGCAGAGGCTATGTCCTGCCAAGATCATCCGGTGGCGGGATACATCGCGAATAATGTTATTTTGATCCCGATCTACCCTCAGCTTGCAAATAGGGATATTGAGCGTATCGCAACGGCACTCAACCAATATGTTTAGAATATGAAAGTCAGCCAGAGTATAAGGATCGGCTTAGCACTTCTTGCCGCTAAATTATCCGGCCGAATAGCGCCGCTTGTGGTCAACTGGTCTTTGACCAATAGGTGCAATTACAGGTGTAAGTATTGTAGTATCTGGAGTAAGGCATCTAAAGAACTAAATACCCGGCAGGTATTTTTTATAATCGACGAATTACACAGGTGCGGCAACCGGGCGATAGCCTTTAGCGGGGGAGAGCCGCTCTTGCGCGATGACATTTCAGATATAATCGGATACTGCGCCGGTAAAGGAATATACACCCGCTTGACCACGAACGGGTCTTTAGTAGAAGACAAAATAAATTGTCTCTCCCAGGTGGGTTTTGTCCGGGTCAGCATGGATTGTCCGAAAGAAGCCCATGAGAGCCAGCGGCAGGCCGGCTCATACGATAATACCATAAAAGCGGTCAAATTGCTCAAAGAACGTAATATCAAAGTAGGTTTAAATTGTGTGATATCTAAGCTGAATGTATCGCACCTGCGCGTTATGCTGGAAGAAGCCAGGCGTCTGAATGTAAAAGTCAATTTTCAACCGTTAGAGCGCCGTAATAGCGAAGATTCTATATCCGAGATTATTCCTGGACCTGCTGAAAACAAAGAGGCCTTCGCTTTTCTTATTGCCGAGAAGAAAAAGGGGAATAAACAGATCGCCAATTCTTTGCCCACCTTGCGATATTTGCATGATTTTCCGGATACTGCAGCTATGAAATGTTGGGCGGGAATTTTAGCTTGGCGCATAATGCCGGATGGGATTATTACA
>JAFGET010000081.1 GCA_016931435.1 Candidatus Omnitrophota bacterium | reverse complement strand
ATTGTTGTCTCTTGCTAAGAGGGAAGCGGATGCGATTAAGGATGAGTTTATTTCCGGGGAGCATATCTTGTTGTCTTTTTTATCCGAAGATGAATCTACCGTGGTCAGAGAATTAAAAAAGGGGGGCGTTGATAAAGAGCGTGTTCTGTCCGTCCTTTCCCAGCTGCGCGGCAGCCACCGGATAACCGATGAGAACCCGGAAGAGAAATTTAAAGCGCTTGAAAAATACGGCCAGGATATCACTGAACTTGCTAAAAGCAATAAACTTGATCCGGTGATCGGCAGGGATAAGGAAATACGCCGCCTGATGCAAGTATTGACGCGCCGCACTAAAAATAATCCCGTTTTAATCGGAGAGGCCGGCGTGGGAAAGACCGCGATAGTCGAAGGCCTTGCGCAGCGCATCGCCCAATCAGATGTCCCCGAAGGATTAAAAGAAAAAAAGATAATCGCTTTGGACATGGGCTCTTTGGTCGCCGGGACAAAATTCAGGGGAGAGTTTGAGAACAGGCTAAAGGCGGTATTAAAAGAGATACAAAGTAAGAACGGCCAGGTGATATTATTTATTGACGAACTGCATACAATCGTGGGGGCGGGTGCCGCCGAGGGCGCTATAGACGCTTCTAATATGTTAAAACCCATGCTTGCCAGGGGGCAATTGCGTTGCATCGGAGCGACGACCCTTGATGAGTACCGCAAATATATAGAAAAAGACAGCGCGCTAGAGCGAAGGTTCCAGCAGGTATTTGTAAATGAGGCCTCGGTCGAGGACAGCATTGCTATATTAAGAGGTCTGCAGGAAAAATACGAGATCCATCACGGTGTGCGCATCAAAGATTCGGCATTGATCGCGGCTTGCGTCTTATCTTCTCGTTATATTACAGAGCGCCACCTTCCGGATAAAGCCGTAGATCTGATTGATGAGGCGGCTTCGCGCCTGCGTATTGAAATAGACAGCATGCCGCAGGATATCGATAACATACAAAGAAAGGTCCTGCAGCTTGAGATAGAGAGGCAGGCTTTAAAAAAGGAAAAAGACGCGCAGGCGCAGGCGAGGCTTAAAAAAATAGAAGAAGAACTGGGCAGGCTAAGAAAAGAGCTAGACCATAAAAAGCAGCAATGGGATAAGGAGAAATCAGTCATCTTAAAACTGCAGGAGGCAAAGACTAAAATAGAAGAATTAAAAAACGAGGCGCAGGCCGCAGAAAAAGTCGGTGATTTGGATAAAGCAGCGGAGATCAAGTACGGCAGGCTCGGTGAATTGGATAAACGCCTGGAGGAATATAACCAACAGCTGAATAAACTGCAAAAAGAATCACCGATGTTGAGGCAGGAGGTCTCTGATGAAGATATTGCCAGGGTCGTCGCCGAATGGACGGGTATCCCGCTAGCTAAGCTTATGGAAGCCGATACCGAAAAGTTATTAAAGATGGAAGAACGGGTCAAAGAAAAAGTAGTCGGACAGGATGAAGCGGTCGAGGCAATATCCAGCTGTATCCGTAGAGCGCGTTCCGGCCTGGGGGATGAAAAAAGGCCGATGGGTTCATTTATATTCATGGGTCCTACAGGAGTAGGCAAGACTAAATTAGCCAAGACATTAGCCTGGTTTTTATTCGACGACGAAGAAGCGGTTGTCCGGATAGATATGTCGGAATATATGGAGAAGTTCAGCGTCTCCCGCTTAATCGGAGCGCCTCCGGGTTATGTCGGTTACGAGGAAGGAGGGCAACTTAGCGAAAAGGTGAGGCGCCGGCCCTATTCGGTGATACTGCTGGATGAGATAGAAAAAGCCCACCCCGAGGTCTTTAATGTATTGTTGCAGATACTTGACGACGGCAGGCTTACCGACGGCCAGGGCAGGACCGTTAATTTTAAGAATACCGTCCTTATTATGACTTCAAATATAGGGCAGGAGATCATCCAGCAGCAGGGTTCCATAGGGTTTAAGCAGGATAAACATAATGATGCCTATCAACAGGTAAAGGAGAAATTACTGGATGAGGTGAAAAAGTTCTTTCGTCCGGAATTTTTAAACCGCATAGATGATATCTTGATCTTTAATCCTTTGAGCAAAGAAGAGATAGCCCGTATAGTCGATATAGAATTAGGCCCTTTATACAAAAAACTTGCAGAAAAGGGGGTGGATTTGAAGATCAGCGCCAAAGCCAAAGATTTTCTTGTTGAAAAAGGATTTGACGCTAATTTCGGGGCGCGCCCATTAAGAAGGGCAATACAAAAATACCTCCAGGACCCGTTATCTGTTAAGTTGTTGGAGGGCTCTTTAAAAGAGGGCGTTAAGATCAACGTAGATATGGATAAGAATAATAAAAAAATAGTTTTTAATTAAGGTGTTTTGTGATAGAATCCCTTTTTAGCATTCGAGATACAAGAGTGCTAATGGAGGATCCTTTATGGTCAGAAATGTAGATTACGAAGCAAGAAGAAGAGCTATTTTAATGGCCACCATCAATAAATATATCAAGGAGGCCTTGCCGATAGCTTCCGAGCAGATCGCGGATGATTTTGATTTAAGTTCCGCTACCATAAGAAATATATTTTCCGAATTAGAAGAGGCCGGCTATATTACTCACCCGCATACTTCAGGAGGAAGGGTCCCGACTAATAAAGGCTACAGGTATTACGTTGATTTTCTTATTTCCCAGATGGAGCTTTTAAATGAAGAAAAGGAGCGGATTGTAGAAGGGTATAAAAATGTGATCGACCGCCTGGAGGATGTATTGGAAGTAACTTCTACGGTCATATCGGCTATAACCCATTACGCGGGGATAGTTTCATTTTTAGAACGGCAGGATAAGTTTTTTTACACAGGGATAAATTATATTTTGGAACAGCCTGAATTCCGCGATTTTGAGAAGATCAGGCTTATTATCAAGATGATAGAAGAAAAAAAGAAAATCCTTGATATCATCAACCGTGATTTTTCCGGGCCGACCAAAGTATATATCGGAGAAGAGCTGGAATGCCCCGAAATGGAACATTGTTCCCTGATCGTTTCTGTTTACCGGCTCAAAGACCGCCCTTCGGGGAGGATCGCGGTCTTAGGCCCAAAGCGCATGGAATACAGGCACACTATCCCTACTTTAGAATATATCTCCGCGGTATTAAGCGATACATTAAGCAAGTTTTGATCATGAGCAATAAAGATAATAAAAAACACGCAGAAAGCCAGCCCCTTGAGGAAAAGGTAATATCTTTGACCGAGGAGGAATATCAGAAATTAAAACAAGAGGCGGATAAGGCCCAGGAATACTGGGATAAGCTTTTGCGCTTACAGGCGGATTTTGAGAATACGCGCAAGCGTCTGGAAAAAGATAAGCAGGATTTCTTGAAATTTGCCCAGGAAGAAGTAATAGTAGAGTTATTGAATATATTGGATGATTTGGAGCGCGCGGTAGAACTTGCGCAGTCAAAGCACCAGGATTTCCCCGCCTTCTTAAAAGGAGTAGAGATGATCTTAGCGCATCTTTACGACATGTTGAAGGGCAGGGGAGTCAAGCCCATTGAGGCAGAAGGAAAAATATTCGACCCAAATTATCATGAAGCGCTGATGCAGGCGGAAGATAATGACGTTCCTGAACATACGGTTATGGAAGAACTGCAAAAAGGTTATTTATTTAACGATAGGGTGATCAGGACGGCGAAGGTGAAAGTTTCGAAGAAGATAGAAGATAAGAAAGAGGATAAGATAGAATAGAAGTTAGCTCCGCGCATAACGCTCAGAAATTCTGTTGGAATTTCCTCGCATGCGCGGAGTAAATTCGCACTTATAACTTACTCATCCGCTTT
>JAFGET010000080.1 GCA_016931435.1 Candidatus Omnitrophota bacterium | reverse complement strand
GAAAACAGGTCTTCAAAAGGGCGGTGATAAAGGTTATGCGCTGAGGCCGGCAGCGCAGAAGATAAACCTACGGCATTCTTCAGGATCAAAATAAATTGGGGAGATAAAATTATAACAGCGAGTAATACCGCCAAGAGCGACTTTTTAAAATAAGGGGTATCAGCGGAAAAGGAAGATAATTTAAAAGATTTTTTCCTCCATCCATAAAAGATCACATAAATAAAAAATAATAAAAGCGAGATGAACGACATGTACATTATGGAAAAGTCAAAAGATAAAGCAAGAAAAACGCTCAAGAAAAACACCTGGGCGCTCACGCGGGAAGGCTTCTCTTTCAAAAGGAGCGCAGATAAAATAATAAAAACTATCCACTGGTTATAGGTCAGGCTCAAGTGCTGCCAACTGCGCGCAAACTGATAAGGGCAAAAACCGAAAATAATCCCGCTAAAAATACCGATACCCTTGCTTCTTGTCAAATACGACACCAAAATAAACATCCCTACCGCCATCAAAAGCATATTTAATACTACCTGCAGGTTATAACTTGCGGCGGGGCTTAAGATCAAACTTAAGAAATAGGTCCATATAAGCCAGCTAAATGCCACCACTCCCGATGCGTATGTTTTGCCGCCAAAAGGATACGCGATAAGATCCGTATCGCCGAAGGAAAGCTTGTGTGAAAAAGCGTGTTTGATGCGCCAATTATCCCAAATGACATTGTATGATTCGTCGGTGCTCATAAAGCCGGGGATCACGCTGTCAAAACGCGTAAATAAAGGAAAGGTAGTCAAAAAACAGACTGCCGCGAGAATCAGAATAATACAAAAATACCCGCCGAATGACTTCAAAGCTATCTTATTCATTTATCGCTTTTACGATCAGGCTTTTGCCGAATCCCGGCAATAACCTGGCCAATATCCTAGAAAACCTTTCTCCGGAATTGTCAAAATTCACTACATCGGAAGAAAAAAAGCGTATCCGGAACCCATGCTTTCTCAATAATCTAAACAGCGTCTCTTTGACGAAATATCTTATGTGCCCTACGGAATCTCTTGCGCTTTCTATCTCTATCAGGGGATTTTTACCCGCCAGAAGATAAAACCTCCTGCCTAGAGAAGCCAGGTTTGGCGTAGAGATCACCAAAGACCCGCCTTTTTTCAAGACCCTTTTTATCTCATCCATAAATGTATCCAGATCAAAGATATGTTCAATGAGCTCCGCTGCGACTACGCAATCGAAAACGCCGGTCTTAAAAGGTATGGCCAGGGAGGCATCAGCTTGTATGCAAACGACCCCTTTTCTTTGCGCCGATTTTAAGGCCTCAAACGAAAGATCCGTCCCTATTAAGCTGGAGGCAGCAGGCTTAAGGAATTGCGCTATCCTTCCGTTATAACAACCTAAATCAAGGATATCTCTGCTTCCTTCGCTAAGCCGCGCCAGGATCCGCGCCCTGATGCGCTCGGCGGAAGTAAAGGCCCATTCCTTGGAATAACTTGCTTCGATGAAATCTCTATGCGATAGGCTTTTCATGCGCTTATTTAATTTATCCGGATATCCGCTATTAAATCACGGTAGAAAAAGTTCCCCGCGCGCGGGACCTTGCCCAGCACCGAAAAAAGGTTGACTAGCGGATTAGTGCTTAGATTGGCTAAATATACCCTGTGGTCTGCGAGCTTAAGTTTTTTTAGTAAATTCCTTAAGTACTCCCGCGACCATTTATAATAATGCTCCTCGTGGAAAATCCTTCCCGCCCCCCAAAGCCTGAAGAAAATATCGCCTATCCATTCGCTGTTATCGGTAATTATTTCAACTTTTTCCTTAGCGATCGAACAAGCATTGCGGATAAAACCCGCCGGATCGAGCGTATGCTCAAGGACATAATTACTTAATACGATATCGACGCTTCTTTCCTTCAATGGAGGGTATTCCGCGTCAGCCAAAACAAAATTTTGCGGGATCCTATCGGGGATATAGCAATCCATATTAATATTACCGCGGGGATTATCGCCGCAACCGATATCCAATACCGATTTACCCGTCTCAATCTGCCTCTTAAAAGGTGCGCTTTGTGCTATTCTTAGAAGCCTGCCTTCTATGCCACGGAACCCCTTATTCACCTCCTTCTTATCGATCAAAAAATCGGCTATCTCCTGGCCGGCGAATTCTTTGATCTCAAACTTCCTTTTGCAGGCAACGCAGGAAAAATACTTTTTTTCCTGTGAGTAGGTCAATTCAGCCCCCCGGTGCAAAGGACAAACCAAGACTTTCATCAATATCTCATCCATGTATTAAGCGGATAAAAATTCTAATTCCTTTTTGGCGGCATTATCCCAGGAATATCTTTTTACATATTCCCTGCTCTGTTGCGACAACTGAAAGCGGCTGTTTTCATCTTCCAGCAGCCCGATCACCTTGGCGGCAAATGACGATATATCGTTTTCCTTGACCCGGATGATAAAATCACCGAAGATCTCTTTATAAACGGCAAGATCCCAAGCTACAACTGCCAAGCCGCAAGCCATGGCTTCGGCTATAGCTATGCCAAAACCTTCTTCGTGGCTCGGAAAAACGAATACCCGGTTAAAAGACATGGCTTCGATGATCTTTTCTTTATCTATGCGGCCGGTAAGAATGATATTATCGTTCATGCCTGATCGGTTGATCTTCTTTGTTAACTTGCTCCTTAAAGGCTCGTTCCCCCCTCCTATGATCGTCAATTTTGCCTGCGGGATCTTCCGGCAGACAATTTGCCAGATCTCTACCAGTTCAAACAGGCCTTTGGAATAATGAAATCTGCCCAAAAAAACCGCCCGCATATCACGTCGCTTATCAGACGGAACCGGGTATTTATCAAGGTCTATGCCCGGATAATTCAGGCGGATTTTATCGGCAGGAAAATTGCGCCTGATCAGCTCCTCTTTCAAAATTGAGTTATCCACGATAATAATATCGGCCATACGCCGGATAAGAAAAAAACTTATCTTCTGGGCGTAATGAGGTATGGGGCGGCTGGCAGGGATGATATGGAACACCTTCTGCGCCCATTTTGCCTCCGGCCTTCTCTTTTTCCTGAAGAAAACGGGTATAACGTCGGTAAGAAAGTCAGAGCTGGCGTAAAGGATATCTTCCCCGGTTATCTTTAGCTTTAAAAAAAACGATCTTATTATGCGCAGCATATACGTGCCGATAAGATTGATAAAGCGCCTTTCAACGGTAGTCAGAAGATATTCGGCTTCCAGACCGTTATCTAAACACAATTTTTTTCCTAAGCCGGAAGTGATGACCACGCGCCGTAAGGTAACCATGCGCTTTAAGAGTTCGATCAGGCAGATATCTCCTCCGCTATAGCCTTTGGTATAGGAATTCATAAATACAACCAGCCTTCTTCCTGCCACCTAATTCACCTGTGTCATGCGCTTTTTGGCCAAAATATATAATCTGGTTGCGATAAAAGTCTTATCGAGCCCCCGCATGATCTTCTTGCGGATAAAAACAGGGGTGCGGTATTTTTTTCTTAAAAGGTGCTTTGAAAAATAAAAAAATAAGAGATCAATATCCCACCAGAGATTGCCGGCCTCTTTAGCCTCGATGATATCAAAGCCAGCCGCTTCAAGCATCTGACGGACAGTTTTTAATTTATAATGCCTGTGCCCCATGGCCCACGCCGGGTCGATAATATTGAAGATGTGGTCTGCCATGGTGCTTATGACCATCACCCCCTCTTTTTTTAACAGAGAATTCAAGAATTTAAGCACGCTGATTTCAGAACCGCTTAAAAGGTGCTCTAAGACATCGAGAAAAATTACGGTATCAAAATAAGCGGCGTATCCGGATTCTATCTTCTTATCCGGATCCGTCAACTTGCATCGTAAAAATTTGAATTCCGTAAAATTCCTTCTTGCTACCGATAGCGCATCTTCGTTTTCATCTAAACCGACTAACTCCGTGCTCAACGCCTCTTCTTTAATCGCACTCGCTATAGGAGCAGTCCAGCAGCCCGCATCCAAGACTTTCTTATCACGGATATAGCCGGCATAATTTTGTACTACAAACTTATGCTGGTATCCGGCTTGAGGTTCCTGGTCATTTAAAGGAGTAAATTCCAGGCTCCCCTTGTAAGATATAAACCTGTTAATGCACGCCTTTATCGCCTTAGGCATCCCGCTTGTCCTTACCGTGTTTTATAAGATAAAATAGCGCGCCGCAGGCAGCCGATACGGCCTTGACCAGATAGACATAGAATAGACCGGCAAAAAGCAGCGGATTCTTTAAAGACTTGTAATGAAAATACGTCCTGCGCGGGAGGCTATGGCAGAAGGCAAGCTGCTTATTGAACCTGTAAGCCGGAATATAATAATAGCCGTAGCGGAAAAACTTACGCGCTACCTGCCGGATAGTAGTAGTTTCATGATGCCAGATATAAGCGTCGATAAATTTAATTTTTGCCCCCATCTCGACGATCTTCTGGTGTATGATCGTATGCTCGAAGGTAATAGGGGGGTTTTTTTCAAACTCCACCTTTTTAAAATAGCTCGCTCGAAAGAACCTGGGTATAGCCGTCCCTTTTATCGGATCGTCATCATGCAAGGAATGAAAGACATCTTTATCATAAGCGATCACCCTCTCTACAAATGTATTCTTAGTAATCAATGATTTTTCAAAGAAAGTAACCCCATCGTACCCTTCTTCTTCACAGGCGCAAACCGCCCTCTGGATAACATCAGGTTCTAAAACCTGGTCAGAATCTAAGATAAAGACATACTTTCCCGAACTTGCCTCGGCTCCTGCTTTACGCGCGGAGGCTAAGGTAGGCGCAAAAACTATTTTTGCCGCATAGGCCTTGGCGATATCCAAAGTCTTATCTTTACTATAAGAATCCATGATGATGATCTCGATATCCTTATAAGACTGTCTTTTAAGTGACTCCAGACACTTAGCCAATGTCTTGTCAGAATTATATGTAGCGATATTAACGGATACTAAAGGCCCCATCTTAATTGCTTCTTATCTTTCTTACCCTCTTTAAATCTTCATCTACCATCATCTTGACTAACCCTTCAAATTTGATACCCGGCTTCCAGCCTAACTGCCGCCTGGCTTTACTGTAATCGCCCCTTAATATATTTACTTCCGCGGGGCGGTATAGATTCTTATCCACTATTACATATTTTTTCCAATTTAACCCGACATGACTGAAAGCTAGATCCACAAATTCTTCTACGGAATGGGTCTGGCCGGTGGCAACGACATAATCCCCTGGCTTATCCTGCTGCAGCATCATCCACATTGCCTCTACGTAATCTCCTGCAAAACCCCAGTCTCTTTTAGCGTGCAAGTTCCCTAAATTCACTTTTTTTATCAATCCCATTTTTATCTCTGCGACTGCGTTGGTTATTTTACGCGTGACAAACTCAAAACCTCTGCGCGGGCTTTCATGGTTAAACAATAACCCGGAAAGCGCAAAAAGGCCGTAGGCTTCGCGGTAATTGCGGGTCAAATCGAAGCCGGCGACTTTAGATATCCCGTAAGGCGAACGTGGATGAAAAGGCGTATCTTCGTTTTGAGGCGTTTCTTTGGCGTGGCCGAACATCTCGCTGGATGCGGCAAAATAGAACCTGCAGCGGGGAGCATTCTCCTTTATCGCGGAAAGCACAAAGTGCGTGCCGTTAATATTGGTATTTATCGTAGAAAACTCATCTTCAAAAGAATAACTTACAAAACTCTGCGCGGCCAGATGGTAGCATTCCTCGGGCCGGACTTTTTTCATAATATTAAATACGCTGGCGTAACTTTCTAAGGAAGCCGAATGCAGTTCGATTTTCGGCAGGATATGCTTTATGCGCCATAACCTGTGTTCGGGGTCTTCCAAGGCGACGTGCCTGACCATACCGTGGACCTGGTAGCCTTTTTTTAACAAAAACTCAGCTAAATATGAACCGTCCTGTCCGGTAATACCGGTGATCAATGCCTTTTTTTTCATTATTCCCCCCCTTGATTTCCGTATTTATAATAAAAATATAATAGAACTATCAGGGTAGTCAAAGTTACGCTGTTAGCGGTGATAATGATCGCGTCTTCTAAAAATATACCGTAAATAATCCATAAAGAAATACCGCAGGCGAACTGCAGCAGCGTCAAAAGGCTTATATCTTTGGCAGACTTACTTGCGTAAGTCTTTATGATCTGCGGCAGGAAACCGAACATCGTAAGCGCAGCCGCTAAGATCCCGATATACCTGTAGTTCTGAGAAAAGAAATCAGGCATTTATCCCGCTCCTTCTGTGAGATATCGGCTAAAGGAAGGGCTATTTTGAATACAGCCTTAAGATCCGGCTGTATTTACTAAAAAGCCAGTCTTTATTATCGATACACCATTGGACTGTCTGGCGTATGCCTTGGTTGAATTTGACTTTGGGGCTCCACCCGGTATCTTTATATATTTTAGTTGAATTCAAACTATACCTTATATCATGGCCCGGCCTGTCTTTTACAAACTCTATCCTCTCATAAGAGACGCCCATAATATCCAGTATCGACCTTACCACATCTATATTTCTTTTTTCTTCATTACTGCCTAAATTGTAGGTTTCTTTAAGCCTGCCCTTTCCTATGACCTGCATTATGCCCCGCGCGCAGTCTTCAACAAAAAGCCACTCGCGGATATTTCTTCCCGTGGCGTAAACGGGTATCCTGCCGCCTTTTAATATCTTTAAAATAGCCAAAGGAATGAGTTTCTCGGGGTATTGCCAGGGGCCGTAATTATTGCTTGGCCGCACGATTATCGCCGGAAAACCGTACGTGCGCACATAAGACCTGACCAAAAGATCCGCTGAGGCCTTGGAGGCGGCATAAGGGCTATTCGGCTTTAAAGGAAAATCTTCCCTGAATTTGCCTTTTTCAATATCCCCGTAGACCTCATCCGTAGATATATGCACGAATCTTTTTATCGAATATTCCCGGCACAGGTCTATCAAGACCTTAGTCCCTAATATATTTGTCTTTAAAAAAATACCGCAATCTAATATACTCCGGTCAACGTGCGTTTGCGCCGCGAAATTGACTACGATTTCCGGCCTTTCCTTTTTAAATATCGATCCCATCTTTCCCTTGTCACAAATATCTGCCTTATAAAATACGCATTTTCTACCCAGCCCTTTAATCCTTTTCAGGTCTCCGGCGTAATTCAAGCTATCCGCCAGGATCACCTTATGGCCTCTGCCGGCCGCTAACCGCACAAAAGCGCTCCCGATGAAACCCGCGCCCCCGGTTATTAAGAATTTTATTTTAGGCATAGTTCCCCTCGTCAACCATAAGACAAATCCTATCTTCCGCCACGGCAATAACTACCCACGCATTCATTTAAAACGTCTTTTATCTTCCTGACCGCAAAGCCGGACCTTTCCAATTTACGCGTGGATAAAATCAAATTGGTCCTTGTCAAATGAAGCTTTTTTATGCTAATGACCTTGTATCTAAATTCAGGGGAGTATTTTTTATACGCATCCATCAGGTCCGGATAACGCAATCCCCCCTTATTTACCACATTATATATCCCCCTTGCCCTCACATCGATTAAATGCCTCATCGCGTTTAAAAAATCCGGAATATAAGTAACGGAGTTAGGCAGGTCAATGATCTTTTTAT
>JAFGET010000009.1 GCA_016931435.1 Candidatus Omnitrophota bacterium | reverse complement strand
TATGGATATAGCTGCTTCAATTCAGAAAGTAACCGAGGAAGTCATGCTGCGCATGAGCCGTTATGTGCATAGGGTCACCGGTAAAGATAAGCTTTGTCTTGCCGGAGGCGTAGCTTTAAATTGCGTTGGGAACGGGCGTATTTTGCGCGAGGGGCCGTTTAAAGAGGTCTGGATACAACCGGCAAGCGGAGATGCCGGAGGTGCTTTAGGGGCAGCGTTTTTAGCCTGGCATAAGTATTTAGGCAATAAGCGCGTTTGCGACGGGAAGAACGATAAGCAGAAAGCCTCATTTTTGGGCCCATCTTATAATGACCAAGAAATCGAGGAGTTCCTTAAAAAGGAAGGTGCCTTTTACCGGAAGCTCGCTTATGCTGATATCGCGCAGGCGGTCTCTGATTTGATCATTCAGGGCAAGGTCATCGGTTGGTTTGAGGGCAGGATTGAGTTTGGCCCGCGCGCTTTAGGCTCAAGAAGTATTATCGGTGATGCGCGCAATGCCCAGATGCAATCAAAGATGAATTTAAAGATCAAGCACCGTGAATCTTTTCGTCCGTTTGCCCCGTCTGTATTAAAAGAGCAGGCAAGCGATTGGTTTGATTTAGGCAAAGAAAGCCCTTATATGCTTTTAGTGGCTCCGGTAAAAGAAGAAAAAAGGGTAAAAGATAGCGATGACGGCCGATTGCAGGGGTTCGATAAACTAAAGATAAAACGCTCGGAAATTCCCGCAGTCACCCACGTGGATTACTCGGCCAGGGTGCAGACCGTAAAAAGAGAGGATAACCCTTTATATTACGACATGATCGAAGCTTTTTATAAAAAAACAGGATGCCCGTTGGTGATAAATACTTCTTTCAATGTCAGGGGCGAGCCTTTAGTCTTAAGCCCGCAGGATGCCTACAGATGTTTTATGCGTACGGAAATGGACTATTTGATCATGGGGCCGTTTTTGCTGGATAAGCTTGAACAAAAGCCTTTACAAAAGGATATGGGGCAGGAAGAAGAGGCTTTTGAGCTGGATTAGGTAATAGCCAGTAACCAGTAGTGAGTGTCCAGGGGGAAATTGGATGGAGATGCTTAAGACTAATAGACAAAACCTTAAGAAATTCGGCATTACTATGAGCGCAGCTTTTGCCGTCATTACGACGCTTATATTCTTAAGGCACAGATACAGCATAGTTCCTACATTTGTGATTTCAGCGTCATTCTTGCTGATTTCTTTCATCGCCCCCTTTGTTTTAAGGCCAGTTTATGTGATCTGGATGAAATTGGCTTTTATTTTGAGCTGGATCAATACCAGGTTGATTTTAAGCGCTATGTTTTATCTGGTTTTGACGCCTATCGGGGTTATTTTGCGCCTTTTCGGAGTGGATTTTTTACACAGGAAATTAGAAAAGAGCAGAGAATCTTATTGGATAAAAATCGAAAAGAAAGGATTCAACCCCTTGGATTACGAAAGGCAGTTCTAGATCAGAAACAATCCGCCGATCCTATATGGCGGGGTGGGTAGATGCTGGCGTAGTTCTTTTTTGGGTTAGGAGGGTAAAAAAATGGGAAAACTCGCGATAGTAAAGGAATTCTGGGATTTTTTGCGCGTAAGAAAAAGATGGTGGCTGGCGCCGATTATCATCATGCTTTTGTTGCTGGGCCTGTTGATTTTCTTTACCCAGTCTTCGGCAGTGGCGCCTTTTATTTACACATTATTTTAAACGAGGTCATAAAATCATGAGAAGATCATTTATTCTATTGGTTGTAGTAGGCCTTTTTATCACGGGGCTGTTTTACCGCACTAACGATGTAAGGAGTATCATCGAGAAGATTGACAAAGCCGGCCCCGGATTAAAAGGCGAGCTGGTATACAGGGTAAATTTCCTGGGTTTTATCCCTGTCGGGGAAGCTGTCTTTGAACCGGAAGAATCAACCGATTATAGAGGGGTTAAAGCTTTACGCCTTAAGGCGAAGGCTAAAACATTGGATTTCTTTTCTAGATTATTTAACAGCTATGTGGAAGCAGAATCCTATGTCGATGCGCGCAGCCTGAATCCCTTATTATTCAGGCAGAAGCTTGTTATAAACGGCAAGAGCCGTGAAGAAAAGGAAGTCTCCTACGACCAGGATAGCGGTGTTATGACTATGGATGGGGTCAGGCGCCAGATACTCGCCGATACGCAGGACCCGCTTTCTGCCATATTCAATATGCGCAAGATGGATTTTAAAGAAAAAAAAGATTTCAGCCTATATATCAATACCAATCAGAAGAATTATATTTTAAAAGGGATGGTTTATCCTTACTATGTGTCCGCGAGTAAAAGGGGTCGCGAAGTTTTTCTCTTAAAGACGCAGATCAGCAGGATAGACAAGAATCCCTATCATAAATCAAGGATCTCCATGATCATAATCGGAGAGAACAAGAATATACCTCTTTTGATGAAAGTCTTTGCAAGCGGAGCGTTGGTACACGCGCGCCTAATAAAGATAAGATGATAATTTTATTTTCAATGAATTTTATCGTAGGGGTGAGCGCTTATTTGCTCAATTATAGGATTTTAAAATCTAACTTTACGGTTATTTCCTGTATCACTTTTTTTATCCTATATTTTTCGCAGATAATCCTCTCGGAGATATTCCTGGGGGCGATAGGCCTTCTTTATTTAAAGAACCTTTTCATCTTAAATCTTTCCGTTCTTGCGGTCATATTGATGTTGAGTAAAAATAGGATTTCCACACATAGTTTTTCCGCGATAGGAAGGAAGCTGATCGAGGCGCTTAAGAATAAAAGCTTACTTTTGCCCGTTTCTGTTATTTTAGGGTTCGGCCTGGTTAAGGTTTTTATTAATTTAGCGAATCCTCCTTTTGGCTGGGATGACTTAAATTACCACTTTACTTTTCCGGTAGAATGGATAAAACACGCTGATCTGGAAAATCCCATCACGGTATTCGATGAGCCGGGTCCGTCTTATTACCCTATAAACGGAAGCCTTTTTTTTCTATGGCTGATGTTTCCTTTAAAGAACGTTTTTTTAGCGGATGTGGGCCAGCTGCCTTTTTTTATCCTCGGGTTCTTGGCGGTATTCGCATTAGGCAGGAGGCTTGGCTTAAGCCGGGAGAATTCCTGTTTAAGCGCTTGTTTGTTTACTCTGATACCGAATTATTTTAAGCAGCTGCAGATAGCTTACGTAGACGTGATGGTATCGGCATTATTTTTATCTTCTCTACTGTATCTTTTTCTTTTAGATGAAGATTTTTCTTTTGCTTCCTCCCTGGGGTATGGGTTAAGCCTGGGATTACTTATCGGCACAAAGACGGTCGCTTTGCCTTATAGCTTGTTTTTGATCTTTCCGTTTGTTTTCATCGCTTATAAAAAGAAGGCAAAACTTGCCCTGGTGATTACGGTATCCGTCCTTGTGGCCGCAACGGGGGGTTACAGCTACATAAAAAATTTTATAGATACGGCAAATCCCCTTTACCCCATGAAAATTAGCTTATTTGGAAAGGTTATTTTTCCCGGGGTGATGGTAGCCGATACTTTCCGCGCCCATTTTAGGCCCGAGGATTACTCTTTATATAAACTTTTGTTCGGAGAAGGGTTAGGGGCGCAGACGTTGTTATTTATATTGCCGGCCCTGTTTTTGTCTTTGCCGGTTATTTTTTTAAAAAGAAGGAGGGATGCGGATTTTAAGCTGCTGTATCTATGCCTATTGCCATGGTTTGTCTATCTTGCGTTCCGTTATGTCATTCCTTTGGCAAATACAAGGTATCTGTATCCGCTTTTGGGTATGGGTATTGTTTTGGGTTTTTACGTATATTCTGCTTTGGGCTTGCCTCGGAAGTTTATCCGGTTTACGGCTATTATCAGCGTAGTCGCGTCTTTGGCGGAATTAGCCAAGCGCGCGGAGTTAGTGTCTGCTGTTATTGTCTCGGCGCTTTTATTTATACTTTTGCCCGTTCTGATAAAATATATCCGGGTAAGAGCGTCTTTTTTCGGCGCATTAACGGCGGTTTTTATCGCGCTTTTCTTATGTCTGTCATTATTGGAAAGATATTATGTGAAACATGAATACTCCGGATACCCGAGGATGGTTAAATATTCCGGCTTCTGGCCTGATGCTGCCTGCGCCTGGGATTGGCTGAACAGCCATACGCAAGGCGACAATATTTCTTACGCCGGCAGGCCCGTCCCCTTCCCGTTATACGGGACTAATTTCAAGAACAATGTCTATTAT
>JAFGET010000079.1 GCA_016931435.1 Candidatus Omnitrophota bacterium | reverse complement strand
GGATGGCGGGACGGCGGATATCGGACTGCAGGCGCTTTCCGGGATGTGGGAGAGAGGGCACGATATCCTTTACATATGTTATGATAACGAAGCTTATATGAATACAGGCGTGCAAAGAAGCGGGTTGACTCCTTTTCATACTAATACCACTACCAGCCCCGTAGGCGATATTTCGCAAGGTAATATCCGTCCGAAAAAACCCATACCTGAAATAGCCAACGCGCACGGTATAGCTTATGTAGCCACGGCCTCGGTAGCTTTTTTACAGGATCTGCAGCGTAAGGTAAAGAAAGCTATTTCCATAAAAGGGCCGAAATATTTACAGGTGCACGTGCCTTGTCCGTTAGGATGGCGGCATGAGCCGCAGATGACCCATCAGGTAGCCAAAACAGCCGTTGAAACAGGGCTTTTCCCTTTGATTGAATACGAAAACGGCAGACTTGTCGCAGTGCGTAAGATCCAGCCTAAGCCGGTAGAGGAATACTTAAAACTCCAGGGCCGTTTTAAGCATATTTTAAAAAACCCTGATGAGATAAAAAAGATACAGGAAATCGCTGACGCTAATATTCAAAAGTACGGTTTGCGGGCGGAAAATACCGCGGGAAGCTAGTACATTGCATAGCACTAAAAAATTTTAATAAAATTTTTTAGTGCTATGCAATGTATCAATTCGGCCTAATCCGCCTAAGGCGGATGGCCTCATTGAGGAGGGTGACGATGGGAAAACAGGCAAGAGCGATCGTAGATCTGAGCTTAAAGGATTTAGTCAAGGATTTGAATAAAGCCTATGCCGATGAATGGTTGGCGTTTTATCTTTATTGGTATATGGCGCAGACCGTATCCGGGAGGGCTTACGAAGATATGCAGGAATTTTTGAATAGGCTTGCTAAAGACGAGCTGGAACACGCGCAGGAATTGGCGGACCAGATCCAGAAACTAGGAGGAGTTCCTATATCCAATCCTATGGATCTAGAGAAAAATGCCAACGCCCCCTATATGCTTCCTCCCAAGAATACCGCTGATATCAACCGTATCATACGCATCGTTTCGGAAGCCGAGGCGGCCGCTATCGATGTTTATAATAAACTGGCGAAAAAGACGCAGGGGAAAGACCATATTACTTATCAGTTAGTCACCCATATCCTTTCCGAAGAAGTCGAGCACGAGGAGATATTCGAGAATTTATTAGAAAGATAGTTTTTATTAAGGCAAAAGTCAAAAGGAAAAAGGCAAAAGGAAGATTGAGGAGTATGTGTTTGTAAATCTTGGAACGACCTTTTACCTTTTAAGTTTTGACTTTTTAAATTAAACAAAGGGGGTTATCGGATGGCTAAAGTAACTGTAGATGCTTCGACTTGCGTAGGTTGCGGTTTATGCGAGCAGTCATGCCCGGAAGTATTCAAAGTGGAAGGCGACGGCGTCGCGCATGTAAAAGCGCAAAGCTGCGCTCTGCATAACTTAGAAGAAATAGCTCAGCAGTGCCCGGTCGAGTCTATCAAAGTAAGTTAATGCTTTGGAAGATAGGTCTTTATGGTGGGCTAGAATGGTTTCCCGGCCTTATTTTTTAAACTATCAAAGAATTGCGTAAAGTGTTCCTGTTTTTTATCAAGAAGTAACTTCTCTCCGAAATCTTTTTTCTCCTCCGTAAATTTCTTTTCATCCACAGGGATCTTTTCTTTTAATTTTACGATATATAGCCCGGAGGCAGTCTCGATTATATCGCTGAAGCCATCGGGCTTTAGTTGCTGCCCATGCGTCCAAAAGGCATCGGATGAGCCGATCCCTTCGATATAACTTCCATACTGGAAGGCATCGGTAGAGCCGGATTTTAAACCGAGGTTCTTGGCGATCTTATCAAAGTTAACGGTTTTAGGGTCTTTTTGGTAAGCGTTTTTTAACTCTTCAAGGCATCTTTCCATTTTTTGCCTGGCGATTTCCTGTGTCTTTTCTTTTATATAAGCTTCTTTTACCTTGTCTTTTATTTGCGTAAGATCAGGGATATAGGGCTCTTTTCTTTCTTTAAGAAGCAAGATATAGTAGTCCTTATCTATTTTTACTACAGGCAGGTAGTCTTTAGGCCTGGCATTATCCAGGCTTTTTAAGATCTCTTCGTTACCCCATCCTATCCCGGGTATAGCTTCGTTTTGCGAAAATAGGCCGGTTTCTTTTACCTCAAGGCCTAAGCCTTCGGCTATTTTTAAGATATCTTCTTTTTTATTCATCTGCCCGGTGATTTGATTTAACCTTTGTTTTAAAGAATCGTCTTCCTTATCTTCGGAAGGCAATATCATATATTGCAGGTTGAAGGAGAGTGGTTGTTTGAATTTAAAGGATTGCCCGGAAAAATATTCTTCTATTTCTTTTTCTTCGGCAGGTATTTCGCCGGTAAAATCCGAAGCGGAGGCGCTGATATAATAAAGGCTTATTTTTTCGTTAAGCCGTATGTATTCTTTCCTGATGTCATCCTCGGTGATATTTACGTTTTTAGTGACTGACTCGTAGAGTTTTTTGATCAACAGGTTCTGGCGTGTCTGTTCTTCGAATACTCGCGGCTGCGTGCGAAAGACATACTGCAGGAGCTCCGAATATATTTTTTGCGAGAATCCGTCCTTACCCGCAAAGAAGGGGTAGCTTTTTATCTGCGCTATTACTTCTTCGTCACTTACTTTTATCCTGCGTTTCTTTGCCTGCGCAAGCAATATCAGCCTTTCCCAGGCCTGCGCTTCTAAATTCAGGTGTTTTTCTATCTGCGAAAGATTATCCCCGAACTGCATTATTGCCTGGGTCCTTACTGCATCCAGGGCGTCTTTGAATTCTAAAGGAGAGATTTGCCTACCCGAGATCTTTCCCAGGTAAGAACTTTCTTTTTTTGAGCGCATCACGCTGCCCAGCCCCCAGAAAACAAATGCCGGTAAAATCAGAACAAGCAGGACGACCCATATTTTCTTGGCAGTCTTCCTGTGTCGTAGTTGTTTGAGCATAACTATCTCCTTATAGGCTGATATTATAGCAAGAAAATTGTTTTCGGCAATAACTTAATCTTTCTTTTTAAGCATACTGCTAAAAATACGGATATTGCAAGAGAGGTAGAAAATATGTTATAATCCTCTCATTATGAAAACCAAGATTTATTATCATCATACCGATTGCGGGGGAGTAGTTTATTACGGTAAATACCTTGATTTTTTCGAAGAAGCCCGGACTGAGTTTTTACGGGAAAGAGGTATTTTCGTAAAAGAATTGATGGAGCAGGGAGTGGTTTTCGTGGTGGCAAGGCAGGAAGTAGACTATAAGCTGCCGGCTTTTTACGCCGACACCCTGGAAATTGAAACGCAATTGCTTGAGCTCTCAAAAGTAAAGATGGTCTTTATCTGTACCGCAAAAAATCAAAATAAACAAAAGGTATGTTCGGGTAAGACGGTTATGGTCTGTGTCGGTAAGGACATAAGGCCCCGGGCTATTCCAGAAGAAGTCCGTAAGAAATTGACAAAGGATCGGTAAGTTTTTTGATAAATCAGGATAGTCCGGTTAAATAGCCACCATTTTTATCCAATAACGCGATCTTATGATTAGAGAGGGAATACAATGGTCAAAGAATTAGTGATTGCAGGAGACAGGGTTTTGATCTTACCCGATGACGGAGAGGACCGTACTGATACCGGTTTATACCTGCCTCAGGGGGTCAAAGAAAAAGAAAAAGTGCAAAGCGGCACGGTAGTCAAGGTCGGGCCGGGTTATCCTATGCCTGACCCCGCGTCCTTGGAGATAGAGCCTTGGCAGTCGCCCAAGTTTGAAAATAAATATTTTCCTCTGCAAGCCAAGGAAGGGGATTATTGTATCT
>JAFGET010000078.1 GCA_016931435.1 Candidatus Omnitrophota bacterium | reverse complement strand
ATAGGACTCCTTTTTTTTGATATGCTCGATCCTGTCCTTATCTATATCTATACCGAATACCGGAAAACCTTTCTTTGCAAATTCTATTGCTAAAGGCAGGCCCACATAACCTAATCCCACAACCGCTATCTTTGCCTTTTTTTTCCTGATCTTTTCTTTTAACTGCGCTACGTTATTATCCACTTCTGATGCTCTCCTTCCCTGCCGTCGATTTTAAGATTTTTTTCCGATGCTTATATAATTAAAACCTGATTTTTTAAGCTTTTGCCCGTCATAGAGATTACGCCCGTCAATGATAAGAGACCGTTTAAGGGATTTTTTTATTTTATTAAAATCCAACTCTTTGAACTCATCCCACTCCGTAAGGATCAAGAGGCAATCGCTGCCACGGCAGGCCTCATAAGGATCCCGGCAGAACTTGACACCGGCCAGGAGCCCCTTGGTCTTTTTCATCGAAGAGGGGTCGTATAATTTTATTTTAGCCCCTTCTTTTTGTAAGGCATAAATTATATCCAGGGCAGGGGCATTCCTGATATCATCGGTATTAGGCTTAAAGGACAAGCCCAGTATCCCTATAGTCTTATCCTTGACTATCCATAAGGCGTCTTTTATCTTGTTTATAAAGAACAATCTTTGCTGCTGATTGATCTCCCTGACTGATTTAAGCAAGGTAAAATCATACCCTGTTTTTTCAGCTATCGTAATAAAGGCGTCGAGGTCTTTAGGAAAACATGAACCTCCGTAACCTATTCCCGCGTTTAAAAAACCGGGGCCTATCCTTTTGTCAAGCCCCATCCCCCTGGACACCTCGGTTACATCCGCTCCTGTTTTTTCACAAATACGCGAGATCGCGTTAATAAAAGAGATCTTGGTAGCAAGGAACGAATTAGATGCGTGCTTTATCAACTCCGCCGATTCAATATCGGTCACTACCAGGGGAGCTCCGATAGGCTTATATAAATTAGTGAGGGCCTCTTTGGCTTTTGCCGATTCAACGCCTACTACAATGCGGTCAGGATGCATGAAATCGTGTATGGCCTGCCCTTCTCTTAGGAATTCAGGATTAGAGGCTACATCAAACCTGATTTTTCGCTTGATATAAGTCTGTATAGTATGCTTGACCCACTTGCCTGTTTCCACCGGGACAGTAGACTTTTCCACGATCAAGCGGTAACCAGCCATATTGATCGCGATATTACGCGCCACATTCTCGATGCCGGTAAGGTCTGCTTCGCCGTTTTCTAAAGAAGGCGTGCCTACGGCAATAAAAATTACTTCCGAGGCATAAACCGCTTCTTTGATGCTGGAAATAAATTTAAGCCTCTTCTTCTTCAAGTTATTGCTTATTAATTCTTCCAGGCCCGGTTCATAAATAGGGACCAGCCCCTTTTTAAGCTGGGTTATTTTCTTAGTATCATTATCGACGCAAATGACATTATTGCCTAATTCAGAGAAACATGCGCCGGTAACCAGACCTACATATCCTGAGCCGATTATTGATATATTCATCTCTATCCTCTTATTAAGTTACTAAAGGTTACATAAGGTTACAAAAAAATAATTACTAATTATTAAAAAATTATTCGAGATTCTCTGGTAACTTTTGGTAACCTCTAGTAACCTATAGTAATCTTTTGTAACATCAACAACACTACGGATTCGACTGAGACCCGGGCTTAGGGGCATGGTATCCCTTATTAAATTCAAATTCGCATTCGGGAAACGCGTTAAGGCGAAAAATAAGCCAAATGGTCTCTCCTTCGCCCCTTCTTTGATTATAACTTAAATCCAAAGTCCAGCAATGCAGGTCCCTGGATACCATATATTCCTGTTCTCTCAAGCCCCTTTTTAAGGTCGGGTCGTGGCCGCGTTCATACCTGCGGAACCACTTGAACTTCCATTTAGGATTAAGGCGCCAATCAATATTGAAAATCAGAGAATTCCCGCCTTTTCGCTGGTAACGCTGCTCCCATCCGAAAGACCTTTCTTCCTCAAGATTAAAATTAAAAGAATAATTGGCGTTTGAAAAACATTCATAACCTTCGCCGTAGCGCCCCGTGTGTTTATAATTGGCGTCTCCTTCGATATAAAGCCAGGAATAAGGCCTTAATTCCAGATCAAAAAGGACATCCGAAAGGGAACTGCCTCTTTTCGCTGTGGCTTTCGGCCTGATGTCATATAAGCTGGTGACGGTCAGGATAGCTAAGTCCACCGACTGCATCTTACGCTTAGTCTGCAGTTTATTTTCTAACCCCAGCGCTAAAGAAGAACTTCCCGTAGAAGAGCCTGCGCCTATCCTGGGGTCGCCGGCCTCTGTGATCGAAAGATTGCTATAGGTGTAATTTACCGAAGGGGTAATGATATGCCTGAGGTTATTGATATCTAAATTCAAAAAATTAGAGCGGTATTCAAAAAAACGGTAAAATTTAGTGCTGAAATCAGCTCCGGTAGCTAAAGTAAGGTAATTGGTCGCTCCGCAAACGCTATTTTTGTCAAATATCGTGCTGGTGGCGGAAGTAAAAGGGGTGGCGCTGATAAACGCTACTTTCGTAGGCAACGATATTTTATTCGCGACGCTGTAGCTGTTATAGCTGGAATCATTCCAGGATAAAGCGGGCACCGCGCTTTTAGAATTATAATTCACGTAGGAACTGGAATTTTCAAAATAAAACGGCGACTGGAAGATCTCAAGGCTGGGTAAACTAAAACTTATCTGGGGCAGCATTTCCGCCTGGCTATACCAGCGGTTAGTGCGCTTTTGCACGACCATATCCAGGCTGGAATAATCAAAAGAACGGTGCAAAGATACGTAAGAAAGAGGCTGGGTATTTTTTTCGTATTCCCGGAAAAAGTAGTCTTTCAGGAAATTAGAACTGCTTAAGTCATAATTGACAGCTTCATCCGAACCGCTGTTGACAGTGCCTCGCAAGACCCTTTCGGAATCGGCGATCTTATAATATTCGGAAATAAGGTTGGTCCTCTCGTCAATATCCCATTGGTGCCGCCAACGGATGAGATATCTCTGGAATTCCGCCGGGACCCCCTGCTCGTAAAACCTGTTCCTCTCCTGGGTATAATAAAATTTATAGTCGCCTTTGCCGAAACCTTCTGTAGTATAATTCAACCCGAAACCTTCCGCCACCCCTAATTTTTGCCGGTAATCGTAAAAAATCCTTCCCCTTACCCCTTCGGCAATATTATATCTCCAGGCGGACAATAGGAATGCCCCCCATTTTTTATCTTTTCCGGGCATAAGCTGCACGTGCATCAACGGGTCTTTTAGGCTATGGTTATACTGCGGAAGATAGAACAGCGGCACTTTCCCTACATAAAAAATATCGTCTTTCGTCTGGATTTTATCATCCGGGAACAGATTCATCTTCCTGGCCTTGATACGATAATGCGGCCTATCGTAACTGCAGGTCGTAAAATACCCGTATTTATTTATAAACTCATAGTCGCTTACCTTATGGCCGCTGTTTGCCTTGCCAAAAACCGGGCTGTAACGGAAATCCGGTTCTAAAATCACTCCGGTCTTGTCCTGAAAATCATATGTCATCTCTGAACCTTCAATGACTCCGCTTCTGTCTTCCAGGCGGCAGTTCCCTTGGGCCTGCCCCTCCTTGGTAAAGGTGTTTACGATCAGCTTATCGCAGGTCAATTTCGCCTCTTTATGCTCGACGCTTACGTTACCGACAGCGGAAATGTCTTTACTGTCGGTAAGATATTCCACCGTATCGCCGTTTACGATCACGGGGCTTTCCTTATCTTTAGACTCCTGGGCGAACAATAAAGATACGCGCTCGATATAAATGAATAAAAAGCTGCCCGCAAAAATCCCCAAAAAGACCCCCAATAAACAAGCCTTGACGATCTTAACGGACTCTTTGGGATTTAGCTTTGATCCAGAAAACTGATCCAGGTATTTTTTAAACATTATTTCTGCGGTATTTTTTTATGATCTTCCAGGAACCTTGCCACGCCTATATCCGTAAGAGGGTGCCTGATAAGCTGTTCGATCACGGCAAAAGGCAGGGTAGCGATATCCGCTCCCAAAAGAGCGGCATCTACCACATGCAGAGGATTCCTTACCGATGCCACGATTATCTGTGTTTTGATATTATAATTAGAGTAAATCTTTTTTATCTGCCCGATCAACTCCATCCCCTTCTGGCTGATATCATCGAGCCTGCCGATAAAAGGGGAAATATAATCCGCTCCCACCTTAGCCGCTAATAAGGCCTGCGAAGGAGAAAAACACAAAGTAACGTTTGTCTTTATGCCTTCTGAGGATAAGACTTTTACGGCCTTAAGGCCCTCTTTTATCAAGGGTATTTTGATGACTATATTTTTGGCTATCTTCGCCAGGCCGCGCGCTTCATTTATCATACCCTCTTTATCCAGGCTGATTACTTCAGCGCTTACCGGCCCCAGGACCTCCATGCAGATCTCCTTTAATAGATCCAAGGCCGCGCGGTTTTCTTTGGCAATAAGGCTGGGATTAGTGGTTACGCCGTCCACCACCCCCAGTAAAGAAGCTTCTTTGATCTCTCTGATATTAGCAGTATCGATAAAAATCTTCATATCCTCAAACCTTCCCTCACCATGACCGCGGCTCCGATCAACCCAGCGTCCTTGCCTAATTTTGATTTTACGATCCTGACTCTTCTAGCCTGCACTCCCATCGCCTGTTGCGATACTGTCTCCTTTATTTTATCAAATAAGACCTTGCCTGCCTGAGCCACCCCTCCGCCGATTACAATACGCTCGGGATTCAATAGATTCACCACCCCGCAAAGCGCCACACCCAGGTCTTTGCCGGCCTTGCGCCAGACACCCAATGCTCTTCTGTCGCGCACGTTCGCAAGATGACTTAGCTCTTCCAGGGAAACCGGCCGCTTGAATACTTTTCTTGCCTCGCTCTCAATACGCCTGTTCCCTACATAAGCCTCAAGGCAGCCCCGGCCCCCGCAATTACAACGCCTTCCGCCGGAATTAATAGGCATATGCCCTACCTCTCCGGCAGCATTATCAGAACCCCTGTATAATTCCCCTTCGGCGATGATACCCCCGCCCACTCCGGTGCCTAAGGTAAGGCACAAGGCGTTAAGCGCCCCTTTAGCCCGGCCTAATTTATGTTCCGCCAGGCACATGAGTTTGGCGTCGT
>JAFGET010000077.1 GCA_016931435.1 Candidatus Omnitrophota bacterium | reverse complement strand
GTTTTGGCCCCGATGATTCTCAGAATAAAGGGAAACCCAAGGTTATCTATAACGCTTTCAGGATGCTCGCTTCGCTTGGGCAGCAGGCGCTTCCTTCGACAAAACTTAACGACAACTTTGTCGGCGCCATAACCACAAAAAATAAAGATGAGAGCATAGCAATTTTAATTTATAATTATATTGACCCCGATATAGTAAAAAATTATCTTTCCCGTAATATCGCTACTCTAAGCGGCGCGGAAAGAAAATTCCTGCTCAGGATGGTAAAATCCCAGGGATTTGAGAAGATCTACGCGCAGACGCTGGATATCCCTAGTTTACGCACGACCAATAAACTTAAAGGAATATTAAAAAAGGCCCAGGAGCTTTATGCGCAGGCAGAAAAAATGAAGCCTAAGGCCCGCAATATTACCGTAAGCCTTAAAAATATAAAAGAGAGCTATTCTTATAAAAGATATACCATAGATGCCTCCTGCAGTATTGGTTGCGGCTTTGCTCCGATAGAGGAAAAAGAAGTGAGCGCGCAGGAATCATACCAAGAGAGCCTTTTATTGAATCCTTATTCGCTGAATTTGATCGTGCTTAATAAAAAACCAAAGGAGGAGGAAGATACTGCGCTGCCTCCTCAAATAGAAGTAAAGCCGGAAGAATCACAGCAGGGTGCCGCGGCCGTCGCCAACCCCAAATGAGAAAGGTATTATGTGGCAAGGAATAGATAAGCGGCGTTTCCCCCGGGCCAATTACCGCTGTCAGGTGAGTGTTATCAGGAAGGCCCAGAAGGAAAGTTTTTCTACCCAGACCGAGAATATCGGAGCGGGAGGCATATGCGTGATCCTTTCGAAGGACCTGGGAAAATTCTGCCTTTTGGAAATATCCTTGTATCTGCAGGATGGCCTTCCCGCTGTGGAATGCGACGCTAGGGTGGTTTGGGTCGTAGAAAGCAAGGATAAGTTTGATACGGGCATCGAATTCGTCAATATTAAAAAAACCGATGTCCTAAGGATAGAAAAGGTAGTTGAAGAATGCTTAAAGACCAGCTCCAATTCTTTCCACAACGGAAGAGCTTAGAGAAAACCGGGCGGGTATTTACGGTTTCCGAGATCACCCGTGATATTAAACTGATCCTGGAGGGTGCTTTTTCCGAAGTCTGGGTTGAAGGCGAAGTCTCAAATTTTGCTTCTGTTTCGGGGCACCACTATTTCTCCTTAAAAGACCAGTCTGCGGTATTGCCGGCTGTAATGTTTTCCCGGTCCAACAAAGACGTAAAATTTAAAGTAGAAAACGGGTTAAAGCTTTTAGCTTTCGGAAAGATCAGCGCTTACGGCCCCCGCGGCACATACCAGATTATCGTTGAGCGCCTTGAGCCTAAGGGCATGGGAGGGCTGCAGCTTGCTTTAGAGCAGTTAAAAGAGAAACTTGAAAAAGAAGGTCTTTTCAAGCCCGAACATAAAAGGCCGATACCCTATCTTCCTTCGAAGATTGCACTGGTCACTTCTTTATCAGGGGCGGCGATAAAAGACATCCTGAACGTTTTGGGACGCCGTTTCAGCGATTTAGACGTGGTTGTTGCCCCGGCGCAGGTGCAGGGAGAGGGGGCAAAAGACTCTATCGCCGAAGCTATCAGGGGGCTGAATATTTTTAATCAGAAAGCTCCGCATAGAGAGCGCGTTGAAGTGATGATAGTGACAAGAGGTGGCGGTAGCATCGAGGACCTCTGGGCTTTCAATGAAGAGATCGTCGCCCGCGCTATTTATGATTCTAAAATACCGGTGATCTCCGCGGTAGGCCACGAGCGTGATATCACTATCGCGGATTTAACCGCGGATTTACGCGCGGCAACGCCTTCAGCCGCAGCGGAGATAGTTACCCCCAAAAAAGAAGATTTACAAGAGAAACTTAAAAGCCTTTCCTTTAACCTTAAAAACTCTCTCTTGGATTACGCCTTAGATTTTGAAAACAGGCTGGAAGACTTTTCATACCGTATTTACCTTGCGGCCGAAAATATTTTTCGCCTGAACTCCAGCGAATTATCTTCCACGCAAAAGAAGCTTGCGTTATTGAATCCCGCGGCCTTGATAGAAAAACATCTTGAAAAAATCACAGATTTGAAACGGCAGATTTTAGTGTGCATCAGGCACTTTTTCAATTTAAAAGAGGCACAATTCAAAAAGGCCGCGGAAAGCCTCAATAATTTAAGCCCGCTGAACATTTTAGGAAGGGGCTACAGCATAACTTTTAAAATGCCCGAAAACGAGGTCATTAAATCCACAAAAGCGCTTCTGCCGGGGGATATCTTAAAGACAAAGCTGGATAGAGGCGAAATATTTAGCAGGGTAACGGAGGTGAGCGGATAATGGCGGAAATGAAATTCGAGGAGTCCTTAAAAAAGCTGGAAAGGATAGTCGATGAATTGGAAAAGGGCGGTTTGTCTCTGGATGAGGCTTTAAAAAAATACCAGGAAGGTATTGAGTTGTCGCGTACCTGTTCAGCAAGGCTGGAAAATGCCAGAAAAAAAATAGAGGTCTTGACAAAGAATAAAAAAGGCGAGTTCGAACTAAAACCATTGAACGTAAGCGGAACGGAAGAATAAATAATAGGAGTGGTTTGTTGTCTATGGTCGATAGCCTGCAATAAGGCAGCCATCGCTCATCGACTAGCGACCAGCGGTCCGTATGTTATTAGATGCTATAAATTCTCCCCGGGATCTTAAAAAACTTGACCCCGAATATCTGCCTCGGTTAGCGGGCGAAATACGACAGAGGATTATCGAGGTAGTCTCAAAGACGGGAGGCCACCTTGCTTCAAGCCTGGGAACGGTAGAGCTGACCCTTGCCTTACATTGGTGCCTGGATGTACCGCCGGATAAGATCGTCTGGGATGTGGGGCACCAGGCCTATACACATAAGATCCTGACCGGGCGCAATGAAAAGTTTTCAAGCCTTAGGCAATATGGCGGCTTAAGCGGTTTTCCTTCTCCTCAGGAATCCGCCTGTGACCCCTTTACTACCGGGCACAGCTCGACCGCGGTATCTTTAGCTTTAGGTTTGTCTTGCGGCCGGGACCTGGCGGGCTCAAATTTCAAAGTGGTGGCGGTAATCGGAGACGGTTCTTTAAGCGGGGGCTTATGTTTTGAAGGATTAAACAACGCCGGCCACCTTAAAAAAGACATACTGATTATTTTAAATACAAACGAATTAAGTATTTCTCCGAATGTCGGGGCATTAAGCACTTATCTGAATAAGCTTATATCGCTGCCCGTATATAACCGTTTCAAAAGCTCTCTTGACCGCTTCGTAGAATCTCGTATACCCAAAGGCAGCAGATTAGTGAAGATTGCAAATAAATTTGAAGAAGGGTTAAAAGGATTATTCATCCCCGGGATGCTTTTTGAAGAACTAGGCTTTCGTTATTTCGGGCCATGGGACGGGCACGATTTGCGCACTTTAATCCCGGTTATAAAAAATATTCTGACCATAAAGGGGCCGAGGGTATTGCATATAATCACTAAAAAAGGGAAAGGTTATTTACCGTCGGAAGAAGATCCGGTCAAATTTCATAGCGCTGCGCCTTTTGATGTGGCAACTGGTTCTTCTCTAAAGAAAGAGGAGTTGGCTGAAACCTACACCCAGGTTTTTAGAGAAAAATTATTGGTTCTTGCAAAGGAAAATTTAAAGATCGTCGCCATCACCGCTGCTATGCCGGAAGGAACGGGTCTGGATAAATTCCATAAGGCTTATCCGGAGAGGTTTTTTGATGTGGGTATCGCCGAGCCTCACGCCGTGTGTTTTTCCTCCGGCTTAGCTAAGGAAGGATTTAAGCCGGTGGTAGCGATATATTCTACTTTTTTACAGAGGGCTTACGATAGCATTATGGAATGTGTCGCCCTGCAGGGGCTGGGTGTTATTTTTGCCTTGGACCGCTCGGGCATAGTCGGGGGAGATGGGCCGACGCACCAGGGCATATTTGATATCGCGTATTTAAAGACAGTCCCGGATTTAGTGATTATGGCGCCTTGCGACGGGGCAGAACTTGAAGCGATGCTGGAATTTGCCGTGAGCTTAAACAGGCCTGTTGCCATCAGGTACCCTAAGGCAACTTGCCCGGCCAAAAGCCTGCCTTTTTCTTCGTTAAGACTGGGTAAAGCAGAGGTTTGCAAAGAGGGAAGAGACTTCGTAATCATTGCTTTAGGCACCATGGTGTCACCGGCCATGCAGGCACTGAGCTTATTGGAAAAAGAGGGCTTATCCGGAGCTTTAGTAAATAGCCGTTTTGCCCAGCCGCTTGATACGGAATTATTTAAGGAGATCGCAGATAAACACAAGTTTATTTTCAGCGCGGAAGAGGGTATTGTCGACGGAGGATTTGGCAGCGCGCTAGAAAGTCTACTCGCCCGTCCCGTGGTAAAGATCGGCGTTCCCCGCGCTTTCATCACTCACGGGCCAAGAGAAACCTTGCTTGAAAAATACGGATTAAGCGCGCAAGCGATAGCGGAGCGCATCAGGGGCGAGATAAGGTAAAAGATGCCTAAGATAGTCATTCAGAAAGATAGATGTAAAGGCTGCCTGCTGTGTATCAGCTTTTGTCCGCGGGGATTAATCAGCGTGGATAAAAGCTTAAATAAAAGAGGCGTGCGGCCGGTGAAGGTTGATACCAAAGGCGAATGCCTGGGGTGCGCATTGTGCGCGCTTATCTGCCCGGATTGCTGTATTGAAGTATTTAAATAAGTAAAAAGTAAAAAGGTAAAAGGCAAAATGAAGCAAGAGAATAAAAATTTATAAATCTTTATTCGAACTTCTCAATTTTGAATCTTTGAGTTTAATCAAATGGCTAAATCAAAGATATTAATGACAGGTAACGAAGCTATTGCTTTGGGGGCGATAGATGCGGGGTGCCGCTTTTACGCCGGGTATCCTATTACGCCCCAGAATGAATTGACCGCCTTTATGGCAAAAAATATGCCTAAGGCAGGCGGGGTATTTATTCAGGCAGAGTCTGAGTTAGCCGCGGTTAACATGGTATTGGGGGCATCTGCCGCCGGGGCACGCGCGATGACTTCTTCTTCTTCTCCCGGAATCAGCCTTAAACAGGAAGGCATTTCTTATATTGCCGGATGCCGCCTTCCCGCGGTCATCGTCAATGTGATGCGCGGGGGACCTGGATTAGGTAATATCATGCCTGCCCAGTCTGATTATTTTCAGGCTACGCGTTCCGGCGGGCACGGAGATTATCATTGTCTAGTCTTAGCCCCTTATTCGGTGCAAGAGGCGTATGATTTTATGTTCAAGGCTTTCGCCTTAGCCGATAAATACCGTAATCCGGTGATGATTTTAGGAGACGGGATGTTGGGGCAGATGATGGAACCTCTACAGCTGTCGGATAATCGGAAAACCGGAAACCAAAAACCGAAAACTAAAATATGGATGCTGACAGGTTGCCGCGGCAGAAAGCCAAACGTGGTTAAATCTTTTTATCTTCAGGAAGGGGATTTAGAAAAATTTAATCTTACTCTGCAGAAAGAATACCGCTTGATCAGACAGAATGAACAGCTTTACGAAGGTATTTTTTTAAAGGATGCCAAAATCATAATTGTCGCTTATGGCACGATGGCGAGGATAGCTAAGGGCGCGGTAAAAAAATTAAGAAAAGCGGGTAAAAAAATAGGGTTGATCAGGCCGATAAGCTTATGGCCCTTTCCCGGGAATATCTTCAGGCGCTTAGCGGCAAGCCCTAAGAGGTTGTCTTTTTTGGTCGTGGAAATGTCATACGGACAGATGATAGAAGATGTCCTTTTGAGTTTAAACGGAAAGAGCCCCGTAGAATTTCTCGGAAGGTCTGGCGGAGGGATACCGTCGGAAGAAGAGATCATAAATAAGATTAAAATACTGATGAAATGAAAAATCCTAAATCCGAAATCATAAAATCTCCCGCTTTAGTAGGATTTAGAGTTTAAATTATGAAGAAGATATTCAGTTATCCCAAGTCTTTAAAAAACGTCCCAACACATTACTGTCCGGGGTGCGGCCATGGCATAGCGCATCGGCTTGTGGCGGAAATTGTGGATGAGCTGGGTATACGCGAAAAAGTCATCGCAGTGGCTCCCGTAGGCTGCGCGGTCGTAGCTTATGATTACTGGGATTTTGATTGTTGCGAAGCGGCTCACGGAAGGGCCGCGGCCGTAGCCACAGGAATAAAAAGGGCAAGGCCCGGCAATATCGTATTTACCTACCAAGGCGACGGAGATTTAGCTGCTATCGGCACAAATGAGACGATTCACGCGGCAAACCGCGGGGAGAATATCAGCATCGTTTTTATAAATAATGCCGTTTACGGCATGACTGGCGGACAGCTTGCCCCGACTACTCTTTTAGGCCAGAAGACTGCGACTACGCCCGAAGGAAGAAAGGCGGGCTCAGAGGGTTTTCCGCTTAAGATTTCGGAGATGTTAGCTCGGCTTCCGGCAGTAAAATATATTGAAAGAGTTTCTTTACATTCTCCCCAGGAAGTGATCAAGGCAAAAAAGGCGATAAAACAGGCTTTTTTAAATCAGGTAAATAATCTGGGTTTTTCTCTGGTTGAAGTCTTATCGGCTTGCCCGACATACTGGGATATGCCTGCTAAGAATGCGCTGGATTGGATCCGCGATGTAATGAGCAAAGAGTTCCCCCTGGGAAGAATAAAGTAGCTTAAAAATGGAAGAACGTATAATAATTTCCGGTTCAGGCGGCCAAGGAATAATGTTAATGGGGAAGATATTGGCCGAGGCCTGCCTTAAGGAAAACCGGCAGGTGACCTGGATGCCGGCATATGGAGCAGAGGTGCGCGGAGGGACCGCTTATTGTATGGTGGTAATTTCGGATGAAGAGATAGGCTCTCCTTACATAAACGAAGCCGATATCCTTGTGTCTATGAATGAGCCGTCTTTGTATAAGTTTAAAAAACGATTAAAAAAAGAAGGCATATTGATAGTCAACAGTTCTCTATTAAATAAGCTCTCCGCCGGACGAAAGGCGCGTAATGCCTATCCGTTTTCGGATATCGCCTTGGGCCTGGGCAATATCAAAGTAGCAAATATGGTAGCGCTAGGGGCTTATCTTGCCTTAACAAAGAAAAGCGCTCTTAAAAAAAATATATTGCGGGTCATTGAAGAAATCGCCCCGCCCGATAAAAAAGGTCTGGTAGAGATAAACAAAAAAGCATTATTGACTGGAGCACAACTGGTAAGTCCCCATAACGCAAGGACGCAATAATTTTATGGTAAAAGTAAGATTTGCCCCTTCCCCGACCGGTTATTTGCATATAGGCGGAGCCAGGACCGCCTTGTTTAATTGGCTTTACGCCCGCTCAAAAGGCGGCAAATTTATTTTGAGGATAGAGGACACCGATAAGGAACGCTCAAGAAAGGAATATGTGGATGAGATACTGGAAAGTTTAAGCTGGCTGGGGTTTTCTTGGGACGAGATATATTATCAAAGCCAGCGCGCATCGATTTATCAGGAACACGCAGCGCGTATTTTAAAAGAAGGCAGGGCCTATATTGAGAAAACCGAAAAGGGGGAGGCGATAATATACAAAGTCAACCCCCAGAATATCACCGTCGATGATTTAATCCGCGGCCAGATAAATTTTGACACATCAGTGATCAAAGACCAGGTGTTGATAAAATCCGACGGAACCCCTACTTATAATTTTGCCTGCGTGGTAGATGATGCGCTTATGCAGATCACCCACGTTATCAGGGGAGACGATCATATTTCTAATACCCCCAAACAGATCCTTTTTTATCAGGCCTTGGGCTTTAAGGTCCCGCATTTCGCTCATCTTCCGCTTATCATGGGTATAGAAGGAGGCAGGCTTTCCAAGCGCACCGGGGCAACCGCTATCTCTGATTACCGTAAAATGGGCTATCTTTCAGGCGCACTGGTAAATTACCTTTTATTATTAAGCTGGTCTCCTGGAGACGACCGGGAAGTGATCGGGATCGACGAAGCAGTTAAATTATTCGATATCATAAATGTGAATAAGACCGCAGCCGCCTTTGATTTAAAAAAGCTGGATTGGATGAACAACCAGTATTTAAAAGAAGCGGATACAGAGAAGCTGGCAGAATTATTGGTCCCCCTGCTTCAAGATGCCAAGTATATAGCAGAAGACGGCTTTGACAAAGATTATGTTTTATCGATAATAGGATTATTTAAGGCCCGCCTGGCGCACTTAAACGATTTTACGGATTGGGCGGACTTCTTCTTTTTGGAGGATATCAATATAGACGCTTCGGCTAAGAAGAAATTCCTGGAAAAAGACTTATCGGTTGAATTCGGGCTTTTTATAAAAAGGCTCGAAAGCCTGGAGAATTTTGATATCGTCAGTATCGAGGCGGCATTCCGTGATTTAGTAAAAGAGTTAAATATGGAAGCCAGGGGCCTCATCCACCCCATAAGAGTAGCCCTTACAGGAAAGACTATCGGTCCGGGGTTATTTGAGGTAATATATTATTTAGGCAAAGAACGCACGATAAAAAGGCTTGGGGCTTGGATAAAAAAAGGAGCGTAATATGATCAGGAAGGCTATTGGGTTATTTGTTTTATTCGCGTTTTGTGTTGCGCTTTCTGGTTGCCATACGGTAAAAGGCGTTGTAGTAGGAGGGGTAGAAGGAGCACAACAGGATTGGGAAGCTGCAAAGAGAGCGGATAAAGAGATGCAAGAGGTTCTTTGGTAAAATTCAGCAATGCCTATATATGAATTTGATTGCAATAAATGCGGCTTGAAGTTCGATTATTTAATGCGTTCTGCCTTTGAAAAAGTAGCTTGTCCTAAGTGTCAAAGCCGGGATTTGAAGCGGCTGATTTCCGCTTTTGCTTTTTCCTCCAGGGATGCAAAAGGCAATATTACTTCCTCTTCTTCTAATTGCAGCGGATGCACAAGCCATAATTGCTCAAGTTGCTCAGGATAAAACATGGTCGATAAAAAAAGGCTGATAAGGCTTGCGCAAAGCCTTATCGCTATAAATTCAGAAAATCCTCCGGGAAATGAATCCGCGATCGCCCGTTTTGTGCAGGGCTACCTTAAGGGCCTGGGGATAAAATCAAAGATATACGCTTTTAAGAAAGAACGCAGCAATGTAGTGGCGGTTCTAAGAGGCGAAGGTAGAAAACGCTCGCTGTTGATTACCCCTCATTTAGATACAGTACCTGCCGGAAGAAACTGGAGCCGCGATCCTTTCAAGGGAAAAGTAGAAGGCGGCCGTATTTACGGATTAGGGGCTACGGATTGCAAGGGTAACCTTGCCGCGAGCCTCGAGGCCATAAACAGCCTTATTGAAGATAAAGCAGTTTTAAATTATGATCTGGTTTTCGCCGCTACCGCCGATGAGGAAAGCGGTTCATCATTAGGGCTGATACCTTTATTAGATAAAGGGATATTAAAGGTTGATGCCGCTTTAGTTTTAGACGCCGATGATTTCGAAGTCATCATCACCCAAAAAGGACTGATGCATATAAGAATAATAATCAAAGGGAAAAAAGCCCACGGCGCCTATCCTTGGCTCGGCATAAATGCCATAGATATCGCGCTGGAAATATTATACAGTTTAAAGAAGCACAGGTTTTCTTCTTTAAAAAATGATTACTTAAAGCCCCCTACTTTAAATATCGGCACTATCCGGGGAGGAGATAAGGTCAACGTGGTAGCTGACTGGTGCGAGTTTGAATTAGATTTTCGTTTTTTGCCGGGCACAAACCACGAAAATATTCTAAAGGATTTAAAGAAGATAATAAAGGCCCGCGCAAAAAAATTCAAGGTTGAAATAGACGGGATCCAGGCTCCTTATTCTATTGATAAGGGGCATTTTTTTGTGAAATCATTTATCCGCACGATGAAAGAGGCAGGCATTTCCCCGCGCCTGAAGGGCTCGGAAGGCGCGACGGTGATCACTTTTTTCCAGGATAAAGGGATCCCCGCGATAGCCTCGGGATTCGGTTCCGCGGGCTGCGCCCATACGCATGATGAATTTATCGGGATCGATAATCTTTATAAGGGCACATTACTGTTGGCAAATTTTTTAAAGAATTTTCAATTTAACAAATAGGAAAAGAGGAGAAAGAGACATGGAGTATGTAAAATTTACGCAAAAGCCAAAATTAAAAAATCCCCGTTTGATCGTCGCTTGGCCCGGCATGGGCGAAGTAGCTTTTAAAGCGGCAAGTTATTTAGTGGAAAAATTAGGCGCCCAGGAATTTGCCTCACTTTCGGCGGAAGAGTTTTTTTATCTGACTGGAAGCATCATACAGGAAGGCAGGCTGATGCTTCCTAAGCTTCCCGATAATAAATTTTATTTCTGGAAAAACGCAAAAGGGGAAGACCTGGTCATATTTTTAAGCAACGCCCAGCCGGATTTGGCAAAAGCGGAAGATTATTTTCAGAGGATAATTTCCGTTGCCCGCGCTTTTAAAGTAAAATCGGTAGCCAGTTTTGCCGCGATGCCGCAGGCGACAGACCACACCCAGGTATCTAAGGTGTGGGTCGCTGCTACTTCCGTTAAGCTGAATAACGAACTGAAGAAATATTCCCTCAATTTTTTAAATGATGGCCAGATCAGCGGCATGAACGGGTTATTTTTAGGCCTGGCAAAAAGGGCGGGCTTTGAGGGTTTTTGCCTCTTAGGAGAGATACCCCTCTATACTATTCAGATTGAAAATCCAAAAGCCTCCTACGCGGTGCTGGAGGTTTTTACTAGGATAATGAATATAAAGATCAGCTTTAAGGAATTACTGGAGCAGGTCCAGACAATGGAGGCAGAGATCAACAAACTCCTTGATTATTTTAAGTCTGCTTCTTCCGCCGCGCCGATCGGGGAAGAAGAAATAGAGCGGATAAAGAAGACCTTGAGCCACCTGACTAAACTGCCGGTTTCCGTAAAAGACAGGATTGAAAAACTTTTCCTGCAGGCTAAAGGCGATATTGCCAAAGCCCAGGAATTAAAAGCGGAATTGGATAAATGGAACGCCTATAAGGATTATGAGGACAGGTTCCTTGATTTATTCCGCCGCAGGGATGAAAAAAGCAATTAATGCGTAATCATAATATCAAAGCGATAATTTTTGATCTGGGCAATGTTCTGATTGATTTTGACCATACCAGGGCCGCAACCAGGATATCCGCGTTCTGCGCTAAGACCCCGGATGAGATATACCGCCTTTTTTTTGATTCAGAGGCGACCGCATTGTTTGAAGCGGGAAGGATCACCCCGCAGGATTTTTACTTGAAGGTCAAAGAGATGCTGGATTTAAAGTTAGATTACGAGGGTTTTTTGCCGGTGTGGAACGAGATATTTTTCTTAAGCCCTAAGAACGACCAGGTCCATGAACTAGCCGGCAGGCTTAAAGGGCGCTATAAGCTGGCGCTTTTATCCAATATAAATACTTTGCATTTTGATTATCTGAAAAAGAATTTTCCCGTCTTCGACGCCTTCCATAAAGTGATAGCTTCATGCGATACCGGATTCATCAAACCCGACCCCAAGATATATCAGATCGCCCTGGATTCTTTAGGCGTATCAGCGGATGAAACTTTTTATACCGATGACCGCCTGGAGTTGATTGAAAGCGCGCAAAAGTTAGGCTTGAAAAGTTTTATTTTTACGGACAGCCAAAAGCTTAAGAGCGACCTTTTAGGCGAGGGAGTAGATATAAATTAAAATGGCCTCTTTAAATAATAAGATATTGTTGGGGCATGGCAGCGGCGGAAAGCTTATGCACGGATTGATCAGGGAACTTTTGTTGAAAAAACTGGATAATCCTGTCTTAAAAGAACTCTCTGACAGTGCCTTAATACCGTATCAAGAGAAATTGGCTTTTAGCACCGATTCTTTTGTAGTCAGCCCTTTATTTTTCCCCGGGGCGGATATCGCAAAGCTTGCGGTATGCGGAACAGTCAATGATTTAGTGATGCAGGGGGCGCGCCCGGAATATCTTTCGCTGGCGTTGATCGTCGAGGAAGGGCTGGATTACCGTATTTTAGCAAGGGTAGTCGATTCGCTTTCAAAAAATGCTCGAAAGGCAGGGGTATTTTTTGTAACCGGAGACCTGAAAGTAGTAGAAAAAGGCTCTTGCGATAAATTATTTATCAATACTTCCGGCATCGGCAGGACCGTTTACAAAAAGGACTTATCGGTAAGAAATATTTGCCCCGGCGATAGGGTAATTTTAACCGGGAATATCGCTCAACATGGCCTGGCGGTGCTTTCTAAAAGAAAAGAGCTGGACTTGGAATTAGGCGTAAAAAGTGATTGCGCGGCCCTAAACAGGCTTATCCTTCCCGTGATTGCGAAAACTTCCTCCGTAAAGTTCATGCGCGACCCCACCCGGGGAGGGCTGGCTACAACTTTAAATGAGATCGCCGAGGCCTCTAAATCCGGCATTATTATCGAAGAAAGAAATATTCCTATTTCCCAAAAGGTAAGAGCGGCTTCGGAGTTATTAGGCATAGATCCCTTATATGTTGCTAATGAGGGTATCGCGGTAATGATTGTCGCAGCCCATGCGGCAGAGAAAGTCTTATGCCTGCTAAAAAGGCATCCCCTGGGAAAAAACTCCCGCATTATCGCAAGCGTAACAAGAGAGCCCCGGGGCCGCGTGATCCTAAAGACTATCTTAGGAACCGAACGTATCGTGGATATGCTTGTTAGCGACCCCTTGCCGAGGATTTGTTGATCAATAAATGAATCTATCGCTTTTCTCGCTCAAAGTCGGTTTTCCCTGCCTTCGGCGTCCCTGTCGAAGGCAGGGACCCGCTAAAATTGTTAATTATGAAAACGCATAAATATCAAAAACGGTTCTACAGGGATTGGGTGAAGGCGAAAGATTTGCATAAAACCCATATTGTAGTGAAAGAGACGGATTTACAAATCCTTACCGATAGGTGCGTAGATGAGGGATTTGTAAGGTCCAGAGTGGAAAAATACCGCTTAGATATAGAGAATTATATTACAAAGGATAGAAGGTTTTTGACCAGCTTAAAACCCATACCAGTTGAGTTGAATGCCAAGCCGATCGTTAAAGAAATGGCAAGGGCAGCAGAAAAAGCTGATGTCGGGCCTATGGCAGCCGTTGCCGGAGCAGTCGCGCAATTCGTCGGAAAAGATTTATTGAAGAAGGGTTATAATGAAGTAATCATTGAGAATGGCGGGGATATTTTTTTAAAAATGCGCAAGGCGCGCACAATTGGGATTTACTGCGGCAAAGACAAGCCGTGGAATAATCTTAGATTAAGGATCAAGCCCAAAGAGACTCCTTTAGGTATAT
>JAFGET010000076.1 GCA_016931435.1 Candidatus Omnitrophota bacterium | reverse complement strand
TTCCTTCCAGCCCGGGATATTAGGAAAAAAATGCACGATGCCTCTTTTATTATCCACAGGCCCGGGCAATCCTAGGCCCACCCCGGCTATATCTCTTTTTTTTAGATTGCTGTGCCTGATAAGGCCGGCTACGCTCTCTATGACCGCAAAGATAAGGTTTTCCTTTTTGATAAAGACCTTGGTTTTTAAAACCTCTCTGCGGATGATTTTATACTGGGGGCCCAGAAGGCCGACCCGAAGATTTGTGCCGCCTAAATCGACAGCAATAACATAAGTCTGATTTTTTCTCTGCATAAAACTAAGCCCTTGAATGATGAAAATTAAGCCCGTTTATTCTATATTAAACTTATTTTAATTGCAAGAGATTTCGACTCCCCTGTTTACTCGTAAGGATTGGCTTGTTTAAAACGATGGATTTTTAAACCTTTGCGTAGGAGCAAACGCGGTTTCTGCCGGCATGCTTTGCCTGATATAAAGCGGCGTCAGCCTTTTCGATAAGCGTCTCTGTTTTTTTACCGTCTCCCGGGAAGCCGGAAATGCCGATACTTATAGTGACCTTCAAATCTTCATCATAGACCCTGATGAAGCCTTCTTCTACGAGTTGGCGGATACGTTCGGCTACCAGGCGCCCATGATTTTTATCCGTTTCGGGAAGTATTATGGCGAACTCTTCTCCGCCGTACCTGCCGAAGAGGTCGATCTGGCGGATATTGCCTTTTATTCTTTTTGAAACCTCCCTTAATATCGCATCTCCCACCAGATGGCCGTAACAGTCGTTAAAATTCTTAAAATTATCGATATCTATCATCAGGCAGCAAAAACGCAGAGAAAACTTTTTTGAACGCTCAAGCTCCTCATTGAACCTCTCTAAATAATAACGACGGCTGGAAACCTGGGTCAGGCTGTCGGTAATGGCCAGTTCCTGCACTTTCTGATAAAGAAAAGCCCTCTTCATGCCTAAGATAAACTGGTGCGCTAAGATATGAAACCTTTCCGCTTCTTCTTCTTTGATACCGTTGACTAAAAGAACCCCTACCCGCACCCTGTTGATCTCTAGGGGTAAGGCCGTATAATCTTTATAAGCGGATAGGTCCGCATCCGCCTCCAGGAAACGGCAATCATCTATGCGGATAAACTTTTTGATCTCTTCCTTAAAAGATAAAAAGACTCTTTCTGTCTCCAGGGCCTTGCATATCTCCTTGGTCACGTCGTAAAGTGCCATGACTTCGTCAAAAATACCCTGCAGCTTGAAACTGACCTGCTTGATCTTGCGGTTCTCGGATAACATCCTCTCCAGCTCGCCTTTAAGCCGCTCACAACTGTTTTTCTTGCGGCTTAAGAACAGGTTCAATATACTTTTTAAACGATGGAACAAAAAGAATATCAGGAGGGCCAGAATCGCCGAAAATGAAAAAAACATAATATTTGCCATCGCTTTTTATGCCGCTATCGGGCGGTTCCTTCCTTTTTTCTTAGCTTCATACATCGCCCGGTCAGCCTTGGTAATCAAATCATCGATATCTGTGGCGTCATGCGGAAAAGCGGCTATCCCGATAGATACGGTAATGCCTGTTTCCTGCCGCCGTAAAATTACTTTCGTTTTCTCTACTGAAGCGCATAAATTCTGAGATAAATCATAGGCTTCTTTTTTGTCCATATGCGGGATGGCGATACAAAACTCCTCTCCGCCAAAACGGCTGATTATGGGGCTTAGGTCCTTTAAATATTCGCAAAGATTACGGCTTAAGCTCCTTAATACTTCGTCTCCGGCGGTATGGCCGAATTTATCGTTATATTTCTTGAAGTAGTCGATATCCAGCATCAGTAAAGAGAACGGTTTATTTTGGCGGGCGCTCCTTTTAAGCTCTTCTCGCAGGCGCTCTAGAAAATAACCCCTGGTGTAAAGAGAAGTCAGGCTGTCATGTATAGCCAGGTTTTCGGTCTTCACAAAAAGTTCGCTATTCTCCAAAGCCACAGCCACTAAATCGCATATAGTCACTAAAAATCTCAGGTCGTGCTGTTGATAAAAACCGGCAGTAGGATTATCCAGCCTTAGTATACCTAAAAATTTATGGTCGCTTATAAGGGGCGCGCTGATTACGGAAGAAACAAACCTTTCTCCCTCATCCCGGAACTTCTCCGGGTCAAAACGGAAGTCTTTTCTTATATCCTCTATCAATAAAGGGCTGGCATGCCGCAGCACCCAAAGGTCGAATATATCCCCTTCTTTTGCTTTGATTATAAGATTTTTATCTTCTTTCTTAGTCTTAAAAAGCCCTAGTTTATAAGTCTGGTTATCCACTAAATATAAAACGCAGGACCCCTTGTTATTGGCGATCAAGGTAAAAGCGGCTTCGGTAAGTATTTCAGAAATAGAGTTTAAATCCAGGGTGCGGTTTATCTTCTCCAGGATATCCTTAAGGCTTTTGTAAAGCAGTATCTTTTTTTCTACGGCAGACTGGTTCTTCAATTCCCTGGAATGCTCATTGACGGCAAGGTTTATTTTTTCCTGCAGGCCCTCTATTTCAATACCTAACTTATGCTTCCTTCGGTAATTTTGCCTGAATAAAATTGACAAGATAACGGCGTTGACGCCATAAAACAAAAACAGGGGAAAAAGAAAATAGCGCGGTTGGTATAAAACAAGATAGGCAGGTAAGAACAGATAGCAGGCAAGATACAGAAAAAAATGAAGGGCTAGATTAGGGTATTTCGTATTTCACCTCAAATCGCATATCCTCTTAAAAGCCGACACACGACTGTCTTTAAAAGTGAATCAGATAACCGTTCCTTCAGTATCTTTATCAAAAAAGTGCACTTTGCTCATATCAAAAACCAGATCCATATCTTCATTAAGGCGCGGTTTATTATGCGCTCCTACGCGGGCGATAAAAGTATGCTTGCCGGTGTTAAGATAAAGATAGACCTCGGAACCCATAGGCTCGATGACTTCACAGTTTACCCTGACGATATTCTCCGGAGGAGCCTCGGAAACAAAAAGCTTATCGTAAATATCTTCGGAGCGGATACCGAAAATTATCTCTTTGCCGACGTAAGGATTAAGTTTACTAAGCATATTTTCCACTATCTTTACCGCGATCTTTCCTTCGTCAAAATATAACCGGCCGTCTTTCTTAATAATCCTGCCGTTCATAAAATTCATCGGGGGGGAACCGATGAAGCCGGCGACAAACTTATTCTTCGGGTGGTCATAAACGGTAATCGGGTCTGCCACCTGCTGCAGGATCCCTTCGCGCATTACCGCGATCCTGTCGCCCATAGTCATAGCCTCTATCTGGTCATGGGTGACATAGATCATCGTAGTCTGCAGCCTTATATGCAGCTTATGGATCTCCGTGCGCATCTGTGTCCTTAACTTAGCGTCGAGGTTGCTTAAAGGCTCATCAAAAAGAAATACTCGCGGTTTCCTGACGATGGCCCTGCCCACTGCCACACGCTGCCTTTCGCCTCCGGATAATTCCTTAGGGCGGCGGTTAAGCAGCCGTTTTATGCCTAATATATCAGCAGCTTCGTTGACCCGCTCGGTAATCTCTGATTTAGGGTAATGTTTAAGCCTTAAGCCAAAAGACATATTCTCAAAAACGGTCATATGCGGGTAAAGCGCGTAATTCTGAAAAACCATGGCAATATCGCGGTCTTTGGCCGGAACGCTATTTACTTTTCTGTCTCCGATAAAAATTTCACCTTCGCTGATATCCTCAAGGCCGGCGATCATCCTCAAAGTGGTGGATTTGCCGCATCCGGAAGGGCCGACTAATACTATAAACTCCTTGTTTTCCACCCATAAACTGACATTATTTACTACTTTTACATCGCCCGGGAAGATCTTAGAGACTTTCTTTAGATTTACCTGTGCCATTCACTCCTCGCTTTGCTCGTCGGAAAATTCAAAACGTAAAAGTCAAAAAGTAAAAGTATAACTTAAGGCTTTTACTTTTTAATCACGCTTTTACCTTTTTACTTTTCTTTTTAGTTATTATATCTTTATCGACTTAAATAGTCAAGTAATTGACTTAGGCTGTTTTTCAGGTTCTTGCGATGTATGATCATGTCGATTAAACCGTGCTCAAGAAGGAATTCCGAACGCTGAAAGCCTAAAGGTAATTTCTGCCTGATGGTCTGCTCAATTACCCGCGGCCCGGTAAAACCTATCAAGGCCTTAGGCTCCGCCACAATAACATCGCCTATGCCGGCAAAAGAAGCCATGATCCCGGCCATCGTAGGATTGGTCAATACGGAAATATAAGCTAAACCCTCCCGATGATGGCAGGAAAGGGCTGCGCAAGTCTTAGCCATCTGCATCAGGCTGTACATCCCCTCATACATCCTCGCTCCGCCCCCTGAGCCTGAAACAATGACCACCGGAAGTCTATTTTTTGTGGCAGCTTCTATTGCCCGAGTGATCTTCTCTCCTACCACCGAACCCATCGACCCCATGATAAAGCGGGAATCCGTCACCGCGATGACTGTTTTCCTGCCCTCTAAAAGCCCTTCGCCGGTTACGGCCGCCTCATTCAAACCGGTCGAGGCCTTATCCTGCGATAATTTGTCTTCGTAGGTCTTGGGGCCTTTAAAATTAAGGGGGTCGCAGGAACACATCTCTTTATCATATTCTTTAAATGTGCCCTTATCAAACAACATCTCTATGCGCTCATAAGCCCCGAGATTAAAATGATAATTACACTTTACGCATACTTTTAAGTTTTCCTCAAGTGTCTTATTGTATAAGACCTCGGCGCACTCTTGGCATTTAGTCCAGAGCCCTTCGGGCATTTCTTTTTTCTTGATACGGACTACCGTATATTTTGGCTTACCGAACAATGGCATACGCCCTCACTTCGCTTAAGAGAATATTGAGTGCATCAAAATTTGTTTATGAGTAATCCTGATGCCACTTTCGGGTAGAAAAAAGTGGACTTAGGGGGCATTTTTTCCCTTTTTAAGGCGATGGCGGTAATCTGCTTTACCCCCACCGGGTTTAAAAAGAAAGCTATATAGGAATCATCGCTGTTGACCTGGGCCAATAATTCATCCGCGTACGGGCTAAAAGTGATGTTGTTTTTCTCATCTAAGCTGAATCCGAGAGTTTTTTTCAAAATAATATAATTCAAGGCGCAGACGTCCAGAGCCCTGTATTCCGGAGGTTTATCCTCGATCATTTTATCAAGGATCCTTAGGTTTTTAAGGCGCAGCAAAAAATACCTTTTGTCTTTATACATGCCCAGGACGTGCCTGGCGGCTTTTTCCATCAAGAAGAAAAACCGTTCCTTGTCCTTGACCTCATCTATTTCAAAATAATTCTTAAGAGAAGCTTTAAGGTTCGATAGATCGATCTTCTTTTTTAATTTTACCAGCCGGTGGATAGGCAATATCGCCAAGCCCCGCGATTCAATATGGGTAAAATAGGCCAGGATATAATTAAACTTCTCTGCTGCCTCGCCTTCGCCTAGCTTGCGCTTCATCTCGCTCCTGTAAGCGCAGGAGACTTCATAGCGGTGATGGCCGTCGGCAATAAAAATATCCGCCTCCTGCATATCCGCCTGGATCCTGGCTATCGCTTCGGGCGAATCTATCTTCCATATTTTATGCAAGTTTTCCTCTTGGTCTTTGGCTTCCAAAAACGGTTTTTCATTATTGAATTGCTGGCTTATCCTCTGGATAAGGCGTTTACGGTCTGAAAAAATCACGAATATCGGGCTTAAATTCGCTTTGACGCTTTTTAGGAGCCTGAGCCTGTCTTCCTTTGGTTCCAGGCGGGTATGCTCATGCCCGAACACCGGTTCTTTTGAATCCCCCAGAGACAATAAACAAATAAAACCCAGGCGCGTCCTCTTTTCTCCTTTTATATTATATTGCTGGCTGTAAAAATATACCGACGGCTTTTCTTCCTGGATAAGTATTTTTTCATCCTGCCATTCCTTAAAATACTTTTTAGAACGCTTATACTTATCGTCTCCGGAGATATTTTTACCCAAAAGGATATGGATAAAATTATGGGGGTCAATATTATGATATTGCTCCTGCTGGGATAAAGAGATGACATCGTAAGGAGGGCAGATCACGGAAGATAGATCGTTGATTTTTTGCTGATTATAGATTACCGCCTTGAAAGGTTTAATCTTAGCCATCGCTATACGATTTTAACGATAAAAAATATTTGCCATCAATATTCCTGCGCCGTCAAAAGCCAGGTCTAATCCGCTGCAATACCTGTTGGGAATGAATAGCTGGTGCAGCTCATCGCTTATGCCGTAGGTGATACTTATAAAAAATACAAGAAAAAACCTCCTGTAACTCATAAGAACAGGCCATTGTTTTTTTATCAGCCGGTTAAGCAATATTGCCAGGATCCCGTATTCGATTATATGCAAAACTGCATCCTGCCCGACGAACAAAAAAGGTATATTTCCCCCGGGTATAGAAGACAATAAAAAAATAAGTATAGCATAAAATATAACGGGTATCCAGTATTTAATGATTATCAGGGGGGTATTATTTGGATTTACAGCCATGGCAGCCTTCTTTATTTTCCTGGCAAGAAATATTCGATTCTTTTGAGGAAGGGCTTTTTTTGCGATAATCCGTGGCGTAAAATCCGCTGCCTTTAAAAATTATTCCGGAACCGCTGCTGATCAGCCTTTTGACCTTTTTCCGGCATTCGGGGCATTTTTCCAGGGGCTTTTCGTTCATACTTTGGAAGGCCTCAAATCTATGGCCGCATTTTGTGCATTCATATTCGTAGGTAGGCATAAACTCCTCCTTATAGTCGTCGTAATTCAAAAAGCAAAAGTAAAAAGGTAACCGGTAAGAATCAATTTTAATTACAGTTTTACCTTTTACCTTATTTAAATGCTCTTTTAATCTTATCCGTAAAGCCTTCTTTATTTACATCCTCTCCTGAAGCCCTGGCAAATTCTTCTATCAATCTGCGTTGTTCGGAATTCAAACGCGAAGGGATCTCTACGTTTACCCGTACTAGTTCGTCCCCGTTACTTCTACCGCGTAAATCCGGCATGCCTTTTTCCCTGAGGCGAAAGACCTTTCCGCTTTGGGTACCGGCAGGGACCTTCATAGTCACTTTACCGTCAATAGTGGGGACTTCTATCTCGCTGCCTAATATTGCTTTTGCCATGCTGATGTTGATCTCAGTCAAAAGGTCGTTATTATGCCTTTGGAAGACCGGATGCTGCCTGACTTCGATAACCACATATAAATCTCCTCGGGCAGACATCCCGGATTCGCCTTCACCGCGTATCCTCAATGTCGAGCCTGTATCTACACCTGCGGGGACTTTGACCTTGATCTTACGGGTCACCTTGGATCTTCCTTCCCCGCCGCAGGCAGAACAGGGCGTCTGTATTATGGCCCCCTGGCCGCGGCAGCGCGAACAGGTCTGCGCCAATTGAAAAAAACCGCTTGAAACCACTGTCCGCCCCGAACCTTTGCATTGAGGGCAGGTGATTTTTTTAGTGCCGGGTTTTGCACCGCTGCCCGCGCACACCCCGCATGTTTCATAACGCGGAACGGTAACGGTCTTTTCTATGCCTGAGGCAGCCTCTTCCAGGGCCACATCTACGGATATCTCTAGATCCCTGCCTTTGCGGGAGGCTTGCGCTTGTCGCCCTCTGCCTCGAGAGCCAAAAATATTATATCCTAAATCGCTGAATATCTCATCGAACAGGCCTCCGCCTAAACCAAAATCAGACATCCCTTCAAAGACGCTGCTAAAATCAGCGCCTTTAAAAATATCCTCATAGGCATATTTCTGGTCTATTCCGGAATGGCCATATTGGTCATAAAGCGCGCGCTTGGAAGTATCCGATAATACTGCGTAAGCCTCGGATATTTCCTTGAATTTCTCTTCCGCCTCTTTTTTTTGCTCATGGGGGACCCTGTCCGGATGATGTTTTAAAGCAAGCTCACGATAAGCCTTTTTTATCTCATCAAGAGTAGCACTCTTCTTTACTCCCAATATTTCGTAGTAATCGCGTTTAGTTGACATATTGTTGGTTCAGAGTTCATAGTTCAGAGTTCATAGTCCATAGCTTAATATTTTCTATGAACCATAAACCATGAACCATAAACTAAATTACTTTTTCCCTTCGTTTTCTTCTTTATATTCGGCGTCGATAATATCTTCTTTATCTTTTTTACCCCCGCCGGCACCGGGCTCGCCTTGAGGTTCTTGCGGCGCTTCGGCTGAAGGGCCTTCTTGACCAGGCTGGCCCTGCTGCTGTTGCTGTTGTTGTTTAGCGGCCGCCTGTTTATAGATCTCCTCGGCTAATTTATGCGAAGCCTTGGTCAAGCTCTCCATAGAGCTTTTGATCCTTTCTATATTCTTATCTTTTACCGCTGTCTTTAATTCATTAAGCCGCGATTCGATCTCTGCGCGTTCGGATGAGCTGACCTTATCTCCGAATTCTTTCAGTGACTTTTCGGTAGAATAAGCTAAAGTATCCGCCTGATTGATCACTTCGATCTCTTCTTTTTTCTTGCTGTCTTCCGCGGCGAATTTTTCCGCATCCTTGACCATCTTATCTATTTCTTCTTTAGAGAGTTTTTTTGGAGCGGTAATGCGGATAGATTGTTCCTTGCCTGTGCCCAGATCTTTAGCTGAAACATGCACTATGCCGTTTGCGTCGATATCAAAAGTGACTTCTACCTGCGGCACACCGCGCGGAGCGGCAGGTATTCCTACTAGATCAAACCTGCCTAATTCTACATTATCATCCGCCATAGACCTTTCCCCCTGAAGCACGCGGATGGTCACCGCGGTCTGATTGTCGGCGGCAGTAGAAAAAGTCTGGCCTTTTCTTGTGGGGATAGTGGTGTTTCTCTCGATAAGCTTAGTGTTGACCCCTCCTAATGTCTCGATACCTAAAGACAGAGGCGTAACATCTAAAAGCAGCACATCCTTCATATCGCCCTTGATGATCGCAGCCTGAACAGCAGCGCCTAAGGCAACGCATTCCATGGGATCTACGCCGCGTTCGATCTTTTTGCCGACATAATCCTCAACGAATTTCTGCACAATAGGCATCCTGGTCGGGCCGCCGACCATGATAATACGGTCGATATCCTTAGGGGCAAGCTTTGCGTCAGAAATCGCCTGTTCCATAGGGTGACGGCATTTCTCTATGATCGGGCCGGTCAATTCCTCAAGCTTGGCCCTGGTAATAGACATAGTAAGATGTTTAGGCCCTGTGGCGTCTGCGGTAATAAAAGGAAGATTGATATCGGTAGTCAAAGTAGAAGATAACTCGATCTTAGCCTTTTCCGCGGCTTCACGCAGCCTCTGCATCGCCATTTTATCATTACGCAGATCGATGCCGTTTTCGCGCTTAAATTGTGCTGCGATGTGTTCGATCAAGGCATTGTCCATATCCGTCCCGCCTAATTGCGTATCCCCGGAAGTAGACTTCACCTCAAAGACGCCCTGCGCCATTTCCATGATCGTGACATCAAGCGTTCCTCCGCCTAAATCAAAAACCATGATCTTTTGTTCTTTCTGGGATTTTTCAAGGCCGTAAGCAAGACAGGCTGCGGTCGGCTCATTAATAATACGCAGGACTTTAAGCCCGGCTATCTCACCCGCATCCTTTGTGGCTGTCCTTTGATTATCATCAAAATAAGCCGGGCAGGTGATCACTACCTCTTCTATCTTATCCCCTAAATAAGCTTCGGCATCCTGCTTGATCTTCTGCAAAACGAAAGCAGATATCTGCTGGGGCGTATATTCGCTGCCGTAGGCTTTGAATTTAAAATCAGTCCCCATTTTTCGCTTTGCCGCCTGTATTGTCCCTTCCGGGTTTATCGCCGCCTGGCGCCTTGCCGGCTCACCGACCAAACGCTGCCCGTCTTTTGTAAAGGCAACGTATGACGGAAAAGCCTTACCCGATGCCACGCCCGCGCCTTCCGCGGAAGGAATGATCACCGGCCTTCCCCCTTCCATTACTGCCGCAGCTGAATTCGAAGTACCTAAGTCAATACCGATTACTTTAGCCATGCTAACCTCCTAAATGAGCACATAACTTACGATTCCGCT
>JAFGET010000075.1 GCA_016931435.1 Candidatus Omnitrophota bacterium | reverse complement strand
CTGCGCGCCGTTTAAAAAAACATGAGTATCCACGCCTAATTTTTGCTTGGCAAAGATGATCACGCGCAGCCCCGCGCTTGAAATATACTCCAAGTCTTTGGCATTAAAATTCAGTTTTTTGATGTTTTTACCAGCTAACTTTTTTAGCTCTTCCTGTAAAACAGGTGAATTTGTGGCATCTAAGCGTCCGCAAAGCTCTATTTCGGCATTATCTGCGTTACAGGTTACGGTAAATTTAGATTCCATAATTTTTTCTCCTTTCTTGGTCTTTAGGGGTTATTTCGCCACTAATATTACTACTGAGCGCGGGCCTACCAGAAATTCATTCTGGTTATCCAATTTTTTTTCCTTACCCGGTTCCCAGATGTCATAGGGGGGCGAAGCATCGGTATTAGCAAATACATGCCAAGATATATAATCCGGCAGTTTAGGAAGTTCAAAGCCGTGCATCTGCCAGTGCATATTCATTGCCACATATACTGAATTGTCGTCTACCTTGCCGCCTTTGGCATGTTTGCCGCAGAGCATAAAAGCAAGTTTATGGTTATCGCTCCAATCAACATACCAGGCTTTTTTACCGTGCCAGGTAATATCGGCAAATCCGCTCCCCATGTAATCGCAATTCCTGAAATGCCCCCTGTTTCTTAAGACGGGGTGTTTCATGCGGAAGGAGATTATTTTTTTGAAATAATTAAAGATGTCCGTATTTTTTTTCATCAGGCCCCAGTCGATCCAAGAGATCTCATTATCCTGGCAGTAGGCATTGTTATTGCCCCACTGGGTATTGCCGAATTCATCACCGGCGACTATCATCGGCGTGCCCTGGCTGACTAAAAGCATGGTAATGGCGTTTTTGATCTGTTTCCTGCGCAACCTGTTGATGTGCGGGTCGTCGGTCTCGCCTTCAAAGCCGCAATTCCAGCTGTCATTATCGTTACCGCCGTCATTATTATTTTCTCCGTTAGCTTCATTATGTTTTTCATTATAGGAGACCATATCCATAAGAGTGAATCCGTCATGGGCGGTAAGGAAATTTACCGAAGCGGTAGCTCCGCGCTGTTCTCCTCCGTATAGGTCGGGTGAGCCTTGCAGCCTTTGCGCCATAGCGCCTATAGAGCCGTCTCCCTTTAGGAATTTCCTTACGTCATCGCGGAATTTACCGTTCCATTCTGCCCAGCGGCCCCAGGCAGGAAATGAACCGACCTGGTAAAGCCCGCCCGCATCCCAGGCTTCGGCGATAAGCTTGCACTTACCTAAAATAGGGTCAAATGCCAAAGATTCTAAAAGCGGAGGATTGTGCATTGGGGCACCGTTCTGGTCACGGCCTAAAATGGTAGCAAGATCAAAGCGGAAACCGTCTACATGGTAATCCGTGGCCCAGTAGCGCAGGCAGTCTAAGATCATGCTGCGCACGATAGGGTTATTACAGTTTAAGGTATTACCGCAGCCGCTGAAGTTAAAATAATACCCTTCCGGCGTAAGCAGGTAGTAAGTCTTATTATCTATGCCTCGATAAGAGATATATGGGCCGCGTTCGTTGCCTTCGGCGGTATGGTTAAATACCACATCAAGGATCACTTCAATGCCTACGCGGTGCAGTTCTTTTACCAGGGTCTTGAATTCATCGACTTGCATGCCGAATTTTCCGGTTGCAGCAAGGCCTGCTTTGGGCGCAAAAAATCCCACGTTGCTGTAGCCCCAATAGTTCATCAGCATCTTGCCTGTTGTCGGAGATATCCTTGAATTCTCAAATTCGTCAAATTCATGGATAGGCATTATCTCTATACAATTTACGCCAAGTTCTTTTAAATAGGTGATCTTTTCCCGTATGCCGGCGAAGGTTCCGGGGTGTTTTACTTTAGAGCTCGGGTTTTTAGTAAAGCCTCTTGCGTGCATTTCATAGATGATCAGGTCTTCGACCGGCGTCTCTAACGGGTGGTCATCTTCCCAGTCAAAATCGTCAAAACATACGCGTGCCCGATGATGATAAATATTATTCCAGTCAGGATTGACTCCCCAGACATCCCTTCCATTTATGACTTTAGCGTATGGGTCCATTAATATCTTGGTCTTATCGAATCTATGCCCATTATTGGGGTCCCAGGGGCCATCCATGCGAAAGCCATATTCTATGTCTTCGTAGTTAAGGTCAAATACGACCATTGAAAAGACGTTGCCTATCCTCCATCTGTCCGGAAAGGGGATCTCCGCAGTGGGTTGGGGCGCGTTCTTTTCAAATAAGACCAGCGTGCAGTCTGTGGCATGATGGGAATAAATAGAAAAGTTTACTCCTCCCGGCACGATGGTGGCGCCAAAAGGCAGGGGTTTTCCCGGCCTTAGTTTATATTTTCCGCACGGAGAATTATGGGTAGGATGCAGGTCAACTCTTTCCATTATTAAAACCTCCTCCCGCAGAAAAGCGGGATACCCAGCAATCCAATTAGCTGGGGTGATAATGATATTAAATACTATTCAATACGTCGTCTATCGAATCATAAAGCTTGAAGAAATTGATAAAACCGGTCATATCCATGACATCCCTGACTTCGTCGCATAAGCCTGCTAAGGCAAGGGTTGAGCCTTGCGCGGTAAATTGCTTGGCAAGCATCAATAAAACGCGCAGGCCCGCGCTTGAGACATATTTGCAATTGGTCAGGTCAAGCGCCAGGCAGCATTTATTGTTTGCCAGGGGCATCAGTTTCTCCTGAGCCTGAGGCGAAGTAGCACTGTCGATATTGCCGATGATCTCAGCAACGGTTATTCTTTCCCGCGGTTCGATCTTTATTTCCATGGTTACCCCCTATTTTTTAGAATATGCTTATGCTACGGGCTTAATGCGTACCTTGATCTTAGGCCTTTTGCTTAAGTCCGGTAACTTAACGGTAAGGTTTTCCGCATCAAAGTTTTTCCAAGGGTTGCCTTCTACCCACACATCCGAAATATTGATACTTCCTTTAGGTAAGATATCCGGAGAAACCCTTAAAGTATTATCGCTGAACCCGTGCTGATGAGGCTTAAAATAAAGGTCAAGCGGCTGCTTTGTATGCAATAAGTTGATATATACGCTAGATAAATATGCTAACTCTACCGAATGATAGGCGCTCATGGAGTGGCTGCCTTTGAGGCGTTCAGTTCCCAAAAGGAACGGCAAGCCGTTATTCAAAACGTTAAAGTACACCGCGCCGTCGTCATAATCAAGGAAAAAGGCATTATAGAATGCGGCAGATTCCCTGGCAAGTTTAAGATAGGCCGGGTCTTTGAGTATGCCGTAAAGAATCTGATAGGCAAGTATACCCTGTTCCTGCTGCCACCAGGCTTTGCGGTCATGCCAGGCAAAGCGATGGAACTCTTCGCTGCCATGCAATTTTCTTTCCATAACGTCATACCAGCCTGCTCTTTGCACATCCATTCCTACCTTTGGCATGATCTCTGCGATCTTTTTCGCGAAAGTTACATAAGCATCTTTGGGAATAATACTGTTTATGCGCATCAGGTTCCAGGCGATCTTAAGATTATGGCCGATCACACCTCTATCCTGCTGCCATCCCCAGGTTTTATCATGGCTCCAGTCTTCATTGAACTTTTCCTGCACAAAGGGGCTATTTTTGTAATCCTGAAAATACTTTTCAATACAATCTGCGGTATAGGCTAAAAAATCCTTATATTTTGGGCTATCGGTAGCAAGCAAGAGATTGATCAGGAATGCCGGGGCATGGTCTCCTACGGAATTCCAGTTTTTCTTTCCGCGGTTCGGGCCTAAGGTTTCGCTTCTCGGGTCAAGGCTTACCGGGTCAACGTGTGAAAAATATCCTCCTTTTTCTTTATCCAGAAAAAAACGGTCAAAAAGTTCTATAGTCATCTCTATGTCTTTCATGATAGCGGGGTCCCCGTTAATGCGGTAAGTCTGGGTAGGGCCGGCTAAAGCATAGATCTGTTCGTACATCGGTATAGCGTCGTAGTCGTCGCCGAATTCAGAAGCAAAGACTTTATGTTCTTTACCGTGCTTGACGTCTATTCCGTGGTACCAATAAATGATATTTTCATCGGTATCATAAAAACGCATATGTTCTCTAAGGTAAGCTGTGCCTTTTTCCGCGGCTTCCAGGAAACGGTCTTCTCCGGTCAAAAGATATGTAGAGGCCATGCCGTAAACCATGCGGGAGATAGTATCGGTTTCCTGCCTGAAATCTGTTTTTCGTTCTCCGGTCAAAGACAGGCGGGTGCGGTAATTTTTATAATCTATGGTCTTTGGCCCGCCAAATTGCGCATTGATGAAAAAGTCGCATATGCTTGTCGCTTGTTTGATCCACCAGTCCGGTTCTTCAAGCCTGAAATGGCCGGGTTTTTCACCTGGGAAAATGATCACTTTTGCTTCAAAAACATGGCTGCCTTTTTCAGGATAAAATATGCCGATAGTAAATAAATACTGGTCTTTGACTAGGCGTTCGTTAAGATTGCCGGTATAATCGCACCAGGGTTCTCCTAAATTCCTGGGGCCTTTGGCATAAGTAGTTGCGGTAAGCTTTACCTGAAACTCCCTTCCGTCGTAAGTCTTGAGGCCGAATATCTTGTTCTCTTTATCAAAACCCGTCACATAGCCTGCGATGGTGTCTGAAAACTCAAAACTCATATTACTCATTTTTCCTCCTTTTGTACCCCAAGATTAATGAAAAAAAATCGGGCAGAAGCTGCCCGAAGGGAATTTAGAGACAAAAAAATACCGACCTATTTAAATCCATCATTTAATGGTATTTGGATTGTTTTGTTATAGGTTGTTGTTATTTATTACAAAACAATATTATATCATTAATTTTTATTCTTGCAATATTTTTTCTTTCTTATTGGTTTTGCGTTGGCCTTGCTTCTTTACGTAATTGAACGTATTTTTCATATTGTTCTTCGGTCAAGATATTCGAATACATATCCTCATAATATTTTTGAAAAAGTAGAAGCTCTTTTTTTAGAGCAGGTAATGCGGTTTCGCCTTTACCCGCATATTTTTTTAGCAGCTCTTGGCGCCTGGATTTTTTTTCTTTCATGATCGGCAGCAAGCGATGGATCTGCTTGTCGGAAAGGCTTAACCGGTCTTTTAAGTCTTTGAAAGTGAGCTTTTTAGGTTGGGCAGATACTTGTCCGGTTGATGCCATCGCTACTTTCTGTTTGGCTGCTGCCTCTTGTTCGGCTTTCTCTGCTTCGGCTTGTTTTTTGGCAAGGGAGGTTTCCTTGGCGCGGCGCTCTTCTTCCTGTTTTTTCGCTTGAGCCTCTTTGCGGGCGAGCCTTTCTTCTTCCTGCTTAGCCGATGCCTCTTCGCGGGCTATACGTTCTTCTTCCTGTTTCTTTGCCAAGGCCATTTCTTCATTCGCGCGTTCTTCTGCCAGTTGCTGGGCTAAAGCAGCTTTTCTTTCAGCCTCTTCTGCTTCTTTAGCTATCCTTTCTGCTTCTTTCTTTTTAGCTAAGGCAAGTTCTTTTGCTTTTTGGCGCTCTTCTCGTTTCCTGGCTAATTCCGCTTCCTTGGCGCGGCGTTCTTCTTCTTTCTTTCTGGCGAGTTCTTCCCTGGCGTGGCGTTCTTCTTCCTGCTTT
>JAFGET010000074.1 GCA_016931435.1 Candidatus Omnitrophota bacterium | reverse complement strand
CGGTAGGCAATGAGATTGGAGCGCACGGAAGAATCGATGATATCATAAATTCCGCCACCAGAGACGTGGTCACCAGCCATCTTTTAGTTGAGGCAGTGCGGGATTCAAACCGTATTCTGGAATCAAAATCAGAAGGTGAGGATATGATCGTTACCGATGAAGCCCTTGAGCGTATTGAAATGGGCAGGAATATGCTCGAGGCTTCTATTTTAGAAAAAGCAAAGGTGCTCGCTCCTCAATATGGGATTGCGATCGTTGACGTACGTGTAAAGCGCATCAATTATGTCGATGACGTGCGTAATAAAGTCTATGACCGCATGATCGCCGAAAGAAAGCGCGCCGCGGAAAAATACCGTTCCGAGGGCCAAGGTAAATCCGCGGAGATACAGGGCCAGGTAGCCAAAGAATTAAAGGCGATCACTTCAGAGGCTTACCGGCAGGCGCAGATCTTAACCGGAAAGGCTGATGCCGAAGCGATCAATATCTACGCTTCAGCTTACAGCAAGGACGCCCAATTTTATTCTTTCTTAAAGACGCTTGAGACTTACCGTAATACTATTGACGATAAATCTACGGTGATATTGACCACCGACAGCGACTATTATAAATACTTGAAATCACTGGATGTTTCGGAGTAAAATATGATCAAGGAAGATAAAATTGATGGTTAACATTATCAATGAGTTAGGTAAAATCATGTTTTGGCAAAATCCTCTCTTGAGTTATGCGGTATTTATCATTATTTTAGGCGCAGGATTTTTTGCGGTTAAGATAGTCGAACACGTAATTTTAAAGCGTTTAAAGAAATGGGCCGAGAGAACAAGCACTACTTTTGATGATTTTATTATCAGGGTAATCAAAAAGATCGCTGTGCCATTATTTTATTTCGGTATTTTTTATCTGGGGATGAATACTTTGGTTTTAGAGCCTCTGCTTAAGAAGATCGTCAATATTTTAGCTACAAGTATTTTGACCTTTACTGTCGTACGCATGGTCACGGCTTTAATAAGTTATGCTTTCCGGGTCTATCTGGTAAAAAGAAAGAAGAATGAGGCTTTAAAACGTAGCTTAGACGGGATCCTGGTTGTGTGTAAGGTGGTTGTCTGGGGCTTGGCAATTGTATTTTTTCTGGATAATCTGGGCTTTAAGATATCCGCGGTTATTGCCGGGCTCGGTATAGGAGGCGTTGCCGTAGCTTTGGCTGCTCAGGCGGTCTTAGGCGATCTCTTCAGTTATTTTGCAATATTATTCGACCGGCCTTTTGAGATCGGAGATTTTATTATTACCGGAGATTTCTTAGGAACCGTCGAGCATATCGGCATAAAGACCACCCGCGTGCGCAGTCTTGGCGGAGAACAGCTGATATTTTCTAATACCGACCTGACCAACTCCAGGGTGCGTAATTATAAGAGGATGGATAAAAGAAGAGTGGTCTTTAAGCTGGGAGTGACTTATCAGACCACTTCCAGACAGCTTAAAGCTATACCCAAGATAATAGAAGATATCATCAAAGGTGTAAACGATACTACTTTTGACCGGGCGCATTTTTTCTCTTACGGAGATTTTGCCCTGATCTATGAGGTGGTTTATTACGTTATGGGGAGTGATTATAATAAATATATGGATATCCAGCAAGAGATCAATTTTGCTATAAAAGAAAAGCTTGAAGCAGAAAAGATTGAATTTGCCTATCCTACTCAGACAGTATATGTAAGTAAGGTATAAAGCAAAAGAGCGGGGTATGGTTATAAGAAATAAAGCTATAGTAAAGATCGCCAATCCAGTAGTGATCATTGGGTTGGCGATTTTTTTAAGTTCCTGCGCGCGCGCGCCGTTAAGGCCGCCGGCTTATCCTACCCACGAGGCCTATCCACAAATACCTTCTACGGCTTTGAGGCACGATATTTACCATGTAGTCGGGCCTGGTGAGACTATTTGGCGCATAAGCAAGATGTATGACGTTACTATGCAGGATGTCGCGCGCGCTAATAATTTGAAAGATCCTAAGGTATTAAAGATGGGGCAGAGCCTGCTTATACCTGAGGCGGCACCGGTCAGGCCGGTGATACCTTTATACCGTTCAAAGAAATGGAAATATATCATCATCCATCATAGCGCAACCGATGAAGGCAATGCTCTTGCTTTTAATACCGCGCATTCCCAACGGGGGTTTGCGGGATTGGGGTATGATTTTGTGATAAATAACGGCACCAACGGTAAAGAAGACGGCCATATAGAAGCTTCCCCGCGTTGGCTTAAGCAACAGGACGGAGCGCATTGTAAGGCCGCCGGGATGAACCATAAGAGTATAGGCATATGCCTGGTAGGGAATTTCAATAAAGAGAAAGTCTCTGAAAAACAAATGCAGGCTTTGGTGTATCTGACCGACACCTTGAAAAAATATTATAAGATCCCCCTTAAGAATATCATGGGCCACGGCCAGGTCCCCGGGGCAAAGACCGAATGCCCGGGTAAGGATTTCCCCTGGAAAGAATTTTGGTCCCGCCTTAAAAAGAAATAGGCCTTTAATCTTGACAGGATTCCCTTATCGTGTTACAATTCTTAAAATAATATTACTATAAAAATATGCCAGAATTGATCCGTTTCGGAGTTTCCTTACCTAAAGAGCTGCTTGAGGGGTTTGACCGGTTGATATCCCGAAAGAATTATACCAACCGCTCAAAGGCCATCGGGGATCTGATCCGGCAGGAGTTAATAAAGAAGGAATGGCTTGAAGGCAAAGAAATAGCCGGAGCAGTCACTCTTATCTACGACCATCATAAAAGAGAGTTGCTTAATAAAATTACTGATATACAGCATGATTTCCAGAAAATCATTATCTCTACGCAGCATATCCATCTGGACCATAATAATTGTTTAGAGATAATTGCCGTAAAGGGCAGCCCCCAAGAAGCTCAAAATTTATCCGATGCTTTAAGGTCTGCTAAAGGCGTCAAGCACGCGACCTTGAGCATGTCTAGTACCTGTAAAAATATCCAGTAGCGGGTATTATTTTTTTCTTTATTAGTAACACGATATTAATAATCGTAACAATAAGAATAAACCGGAAAGCCTGTTAAAAGAAAGGATAAGTAAAAGAGATGGCGCGTTTTAGTAGAAGATTATATTTATTTATGCTAGTTATGATTTTGAGTCAGATACGGTTTAATTTAGCGGCGCAGGAAGTAAACAGGCGTGATCTGCCCTCAGGAGATATTATCAGTTTGGAAAGAATAGTGATCACCCCTACGCGCCAGCAATCATTTTTGAAGGATGTGCCTTCAAAGGTAACGGTAGTTACCAAAGAGCAGATTGCAGGCACCGGGGCCGAGACTCTCGATGAAGTCTTTCGCTATCTACCTGAAATAAATATAATAGGTGATTCTGTTTACCAGGGGATGAAACCACAAATAACCTTAAGAGGAGTGCCGGGCCAGGAAAGGACGCTGGTCATGATAGACGGTATTCCCGTAAATTCAGCCTGGCAGGGCAGGATCGAATGGAGGATGGTCCCTATCGAGGCTATTGAAAGGATAGAGCTTGTGCATGGGCCGATGTCGACATTATACGGCTCCGGAGCAATGGGTGGTGCAATGAATGTTATTACTAAATTGCCAGGTGAGCAAAGCAAGACTTTTTTAAAAGGAGGATACGGAAGCTTAAATACCCGGTCTGCAGCGTTTTCTCAAGGAGGAAGATCCGATAAATTTTCATATTACCTGGGAGGGGGTATTTTAAAAAGCAGGGGATATATACCTGAAAAAGACCCGCGATCTTATAGCACTAAGCGCGCGTATAAAGATTGGGATTCAATATTTAAGTTAAGTTATTCCATAGACGATGATTCCGATCTTGTCCTGGGCTTATTGCACGACGATGAAAATACATGCCGCGGAAGACAATATTTTAATATCCACGATAAAGCGAATCTGGGCTACTTGACTTATGAGCGCCTTTTGGGGGATCTAAGATTTAAAGGCACATTCTTTGTGAATGACCAGGATTGGTACCGGGAATTCGACACAGGGCCTAATTATGACTATCTGAATATGGTAGAGAGCATCGATCATGCTTATATCGGGGCAATGACAGAAATGGGCTTGATTTTATCTAAAATCAATCGATTGACCGCGGGATTCGACTATAAAAAAGGGTCGATCCGTTTAAAAGACGAATATCAAAAAAAGCCAAGAGGTTCGGAGGCAAACGGCAGGCAGGACCTTGCCGCTTTCTTTATCCAAAACGAAACCAGATTGTTAGAGGATAGCTTGATTTTTGCTTTCGGGATAAGGGGGGACTATGTCAGGAGTTACAATGGTTGGTGCTATGATAGCGGACAGACGGGCCCGGTCGTCGCCGCTTTTTCTTATAATTACGGCAAAAAAGATTGGGTGGCTTTTTCTCCAAAGGCGGGCGCAGTATATCATATGAACGATAAGACTATCTTGCGGGCTTCCGCCGGGAAGGCTTTTCATGCCCCGGACTTAAAGGAGCTGTATTTGGTATTAGCCAGGCCTACAAAGACTGTTTATAATAATCCGGATTTAGACCCGGAAAGCCTGAATTCTTACGAAATCGGCTTAAGCCATAATTTCTTTGACGGGCTTGAAGGCGGCGTAAGTTATTTTTACAGCCGAGGGAATGATTTTATCGGCACGCGCACTCTCTCTCTGAATACTTCTAAATACGATAATATCGATAAAGTGTGGATGTCCGGAGTTGAAACAGACTTAAGATACAGGTTAAATAAGCAATGGTTGTGCTCGCTCGGCCACCTTTTTCATATTTCTAAGATCGATGAAGACGCTGCGGATTCCGATCTTAACGGAAAATACCTGGCGATGCAGCCGAATCAACAGGTCAACGCCATGGCCACCTATGGTGATCCGAAGATGTTCATTTTTTCTGTAGCATTGCGTTATGTCGGAAGGATGTATGCCGATAACGAAAACATCGATAAGTTAAAAAGTCATTATTCATGCGACTTGAAATTAGCAAAAAAAATAAATAAAAATATCGAAATTGCACTTATTTGCGAGAATATTTTTGATAGAGAATACGATGTCCCTAATGAAGCTTCGGAAGACTTAAGGTCTCCGGGAAGATTGACTAGCGGATCTGTTACTGTGGAGTGGTAAAACGAGGAGGTAAAGGCGATGGTCAAAAGCAATGCCGGATCTCAAAGCAGAGAAATTACTTTAAACCCCGTCGGTTATATTGATTCGCGTTATGCTCATTATCGCGACATCCCGCGGCCTCATGGCCAAAAGGGCTGGACCGATGATATCTCAGAGCTTATCCTTTATCCTGAGCACCGCGCAAAGATAGGAGGGTTGGAAGGTTATTCTCATATGATAATCCTTTACTGGATCCATAAGGCACGAGAGTGGAGGATGCCTAGGGACCATGGCAAGCCTCCCAAGGTAAGATTATTTGCTACAAGAATGCCGGTACGGCCTAATCCTATCGGACTTTCAGTAGTGGAGATAGTAGATTTTTCTTCTGTAAGCGGTAGAATAACCGTCAAAGGGCTAGATGCTTTAGACAGAAGCCCGCTTTTGGATATTAAGCCATATATCCCTGATTTTGACAGTTATCCTGGAGCCACCTTACCGGATTGGGTTAAAAAACACTTAAAAAAACATCATCATCCAGATTAAGAAGAATGAAGAAGAAAATACCGGATTCGAAAGGAAAATATGCGATGGAAAAGATAACCTTAATTTTTTTAGGAATTGTAATATTATTTTATATAGCGGTCTATTTCAAAAAACCTTCTTTAGCCATAGCCGGCCTGAGGACCGGAGGGATCAATTTCTTAAGAGCATTGCCGTTAATTGTATTTGCTTTTATTTTAGGCGGCATTCTTCAGGTGCTTGTTCCGGTAAATTCTTTTTCTGGCTGGCTGGGATCTCAAAAGGGCTTCAAGGCTGTGATTTTTGGATGTTTGCTGGGAGGCATAACTCCCGGCCCTATATATGTGGTTTTTCCTATTGCTTTCAGTCTTCTTAAGGGGGGAGCCAGCGTAGGGGCTGTGATCGCTTATATAGTAGCCTGGCAGACTTGGCCCGTCAGGAGGCTACCTATAGAAATATCACTCTTAGGATGGCAATTGGCATTGATCGAGTTTATTTTAGTCCTACCTCTTTCTATCATAGCAGGATTATTAGCGAATCTCTTTTTCTCAAAGGTTATTTTCTTTTAAGCAAGAGGAATTAAGATATAATAAATCATCGTATATAATTGAAGCCTAAGAAATAATGCCGGGGTAGTAGTAGTTAAAGCCGGTCAAGTCCAGAGGTGTTATATGCATATACCAGACGGGTATTTAGGGCCAGCCAGCTGCGGGTTCTTTTATCTGGTGATGATCCCGATATGGAAGACGGTTTCGGTATCCGTCAAAAAGAATCTCAAGGCAAAGCAGGTCCCGCTTTTAGCGATAGGGGCAGCGTTTAGTTTCGTGATCATGATGTTCAATGTGCCGGTCCCGGCAGGTTCGACCGGGCATGCGGTAGGAGGAGTGCTTATTGCGATATTGCTCGGGCCCCAGGCAGCATGTATTGCCATAACCGTTGCCTTGGTCGTGCAGGCATTATTGTTCGGGGATGGCGGGATCACCGCGATTGGAGCCAACTGTTTCAACATGGCATTTGTTTTGCCTTTTACCGGTTATTATATCTATAAAGCCGTCAGTGGTAATTCCGCGGTAACTTCATCCAGAAGGGTATTAGCTTCGGCTGTAGCAGGCTATATCGGCCTTAATCTTGCTGCGTTCTTGACAGGGATAGAGTTCGGATTACAGCCGGCCTTGCATCATACGGCAGCCGGGCAGGCGCTTTACTGTCCTTACGGATTAAAGGCTGCGGTATCGGCAATGGCAGGTGAACATCTGTTGATATTCGGTTGGGTAGAGGCCGTTGTGACTGCTCTGGTAATAAAATTTCTGCAGAAACAATCTCCGGAATTTCTTGAAGAAAGGAGAGGGTGATTATGAAGACCGTCACCAAATTATGGCTGGGATTGGCAATATTGATCATTTTTTCTCCGCTGGGTTTATTTTTGCCCGAACATTTCAGGGCGGGCGCAGCCTGGGGCG
>JAFGET010000008.1 GCA_016931435.1 Candidatus Omnitrophota bacterium | reverse complement strand
TGGTTTATGATTTAGCTTTCAGGATATCTTCAAATTCAGCCGGCAGATTTGCCATATGTGCCTTACTATTTTTCCCGACTATGATTTTGTGGTCCGTGAGCGATTTAAAGGACAACCAGTTCATTTTTTTTCTGGTGAGCGTTATATGGGGCACGGATAGGCTTATTTCCCGTAAAGAGGCTGTGGCGCGCCTGGCGTATTTATTTTTTACGCTTTTCGCTTCCTTGTATTTGATAACATTAAGGATGAAGTCCATGTTGCCTATATTGGCGATTACTTTTTTGACCTATTTTATATATTTGTTATTCAGAAGATATTTCTTAAAGATGCGCTGCCGCACCTTTCAACTGCTGGTTTTTTTATTCATATTCTTATTATCGGCAGCCGTATTCAAGGAAAAGATAAGCCTTTATTGTGTAAAAAGTTACGGTTATTTATTGAGCATAAATAAAGGATTCCTGACCAGCGGAGGGATAAATTATGACTTATTAAGCGGTAATCAGGATATGTATACCTTCGCCTCATTTATTAAATTTTTAATCCTGTCGTTAACGCATTTTTTATTGGAGCCTTTTATATGGAACGTAACGCGTTCGGCCGGGTTATTATTATTTCAGCCCATAGTGCTATTATGGTATTTTCTTTTATTTTTCTCTTTTGTGGGGATTTACAGGATTATCAGATTGGGTCTTCTCTATAGGATATTTTTCCCGCTGGTATTAGCCTTTATATTTACCGCTTCTTTCTCTATGTCCGTATCCAATATAGGCACAGCGATCAGGATCAGGGATACGCTGCTTCCTATCATGGCGATATTTGCCTCTTTCGCCTTTGTCAATATTAAAAAAAGAAAGGAAACGCCTTAAAATGAAAGATATTTTGTTGGTTAATCCATCCGAGAGCTACCAGGAAAATTGGGGGATAATAAGCAGATTTGCGGATAAAGTCCCTCCGTTGAACCTGTTATATCTTTTATCCTTCCTCCATTCCAAGGGGTTTAAAGGCGATATCGTGGATTGTAATATCGAGGCTGACCCGATAAAGGCAGTCCTTAAAAAGATAAAAGAAGAAAAATATTCTTTTGTCGGGTTTACCACCACGACCCCCCTAGTGCACAGGATCTATGAGTTATCAGATATGATCAAGAAAAACTATCCCGATATTATCCAGCTTGCCGGCGGCCCGCACGCTACTTTTATGTCTGAAAATTTCCTGGAAAATTCACAAATTGATTTTGTTGTCAGGGGGGAAGGCGAGAATACACTGCTTGAGTTATTGCAAGATAAAAGCACTTCAGAGATCAACGGCTTAAGTTACAGGCGGGATACAAAGATCATCCATAATCCCGACAGGGAGATTATCAAGGACCTGAATACATTACCTATTCCCGAATATGAGCTTCTTCCCGTCGAGAAGTATTTGCCCAGCGTTGATACGGCTAAGAGATTGCCTGTTTTCCACCTTATGACAAGCAGGGGCTGCCCGATGAAATGTATTTTTTGCGTAGGGAACCTGATGTTTAATAAGACCTGGCGTATGCAGTCCGCCGCAAGGATGGCGGAGGAATGCCAGATGGCAGCGGAAAAGTTCGGCGCCAGGCAGATCAGGTTCATTGATGATAATTTCGTCTTGAACAACAAAAGAGTGGAAGAATTTTCGCGTCTTATGATCAAAAAGGGGCTGCATAAGAAGCTGGTATGGTCGTGTGCCGCGCGCATAGATTCCGTTAATCAAGAGATTTTGCCGCTGATGAAGGAAGCGGGATGTTTTTTAGTTTATTTCGGCATTGAATCCGGGAATGAAGGGATATTACAGAAGATAGATAAAAAAATAACGAAAAAACAGATCAGGGAAGCCACCGCATTGACTAGAAGGTTTGGTTTAGAAAGCAGGGCGTCATTTGTCATAGGGCTGCCGACCGAAACAAAAGAGACGGTTTTGGAGACGATAGAATTCGCAAGGAGCCTCAAATTGGATTATGCCAGCTTCTCTATCGCTGTTCCCTATCCGGGTACGGAGCTTTATGAGATCGCCAAAAGAGAGAACAGGATAACAACAGATAAATGGGACAATTATATTCAAACGGTAGGGTTTACAAAAAAGAGCCCGGTTTATTGCCCTCCCGGGATTGCTGAAGAAGACCTGAAACGGCTGCAAAAATACGCCTTCCGGCGGTTTTATTTTTACCACTGGCGCGTATTAAGGAAAATCGCGGCATTGCGGCATAAGGACGAAATAACCAGGTTTTTCAATATCCTCACCAAATACATATTAGGTCTATAATCCAGAGTTTTTAAAAAGATGAACGCCCTTTATATTTCTTACGACGGTATTCTGGATCCTTTAGGAGGCTCTCAGGTTATGCCTTACCTGGAGGGGCTCAGTAAGGATATAAATTTTTCGCTTTTGACCTTTGAAAAGAAGCACAAGTTGAAAAATTCCCCCGGCCCCGGCTCGATTAAGGATACTTTTTCATCCAAGGGGATATCCTGGGAGTATCTGATTTACCATAAGCGCCCTTCGATACCCGCTACCCTGTTCGATATTTTTTCGGGGGTGGTCAAAAGCATATCTTTGTTAAGAAGCAGGGGTGTCGGGGTAGTGCATGCCCGCGGATATATCAGCGCCTGCATCGCCTTATTTTTGAAAAAAACATATAAGACAAAATTTATTTTTGATATGCGAGGCTTATGGCCGGATGAAAAGGTCGATGCCGGCTCTTGGAAGAAGTCCGATCTTACTTATAAGGTCTTCAAATATTTAGAGAAGTTATTTTTTAGATATTGCGACTGGGTGGTTGTCTTAAGCCAAAAAGGAAAACTTTTATTAGAAAAGGCTTATCCTTTTGTAAACGGTAAGATCTCATTTATACCTACTTGCGTGGATTTAGATCTATTCGATTACAGGTCTATAAAACCAGCCCCGGAAGGCTTTATTAAAAAGAACCACGATTTTATTTTTTTATACAATGGGTCTTTAGGGTCGTGGTATATGCTGGAAGAAATGATCGATTTTTTTCTTGCCTCTATAGGCTATTATAAGAACCCTCTTTTTATTTTTTTAAACGAATCAGAAGGCCCCCTGATAGAATCAAGGATGCGGGCGAAGGGTATCGGGCCAGAGGCATATTCGGTAAAGTTCTTTAAAAGGCAATCGCTTAGCGCCTGGATAAGAAGTGCCGACGCCTGCCTGTTTTTTATAAGGCCCGTTTTCTCTAAGATCGTTTCCTGCCCCACAAAATTTGCCGAGGCACTGGCATGCGGCGTCCCCGTAGTCATTAATTCGGGGATCGGAGATACGGAAGATATAGTCAAAGATAACAAGGTAGGGGTGGTTTGCGAAGCTTTTTCCAGAAGATCTTATGAGCAGGCGATAGCCGGGTTAAGCGCCCTTATTTCTGAAGGGCAAAAGCTGAAAGAGCGCTGCCGCCAGGTATCGCAAAAGTATTTTTCCTTAAAAGACGGGGTAAAAGAATACCTCGATATTTATCAAAAGATTTAAAAGATGAATATTTTATTTTGGGTCCCTTATTCCAGCGAAGGCCCAAGTAACAGATACCGCGTAGAACAATATCTCCCTTATTTAGAAAAAGAGGGATATGCCTATAACCTGCGTTCTTTCTGGAGCAGGGATGCCTATAAGATCCTTTATAAAAAAGGATATTTTTTAAAAAAGTTTTTTTATTTTATAAAAGGCACCTTTGACAGGCTTACCGATCTGTTTTTCATCTTCAAGTATGACATGGTGTTTATTCACCGCGAAGCATATCCTATCGGAGGGATTTTTTTCGAGAAAATATTGGTTTTACTCGGTAAGCCCTATGTCTTTGATTTTGACGATGCTATTTTTGCCCCTTCCGTCAGCAGGCAGAACAGTTTTATAGAGAGGTTTAAGGATACCCGAAAGATCGGCGCGATCATAAAGGGAAGCCGTTATGTCATCGCGGGAAACCGCTATCTTGCGGATTATTCCCTGCGTTATAATATCAATACGCGTATTATCCCCACGGCTATCGATACCGATCGATATTTTCCTCCAGCCGCAAAAAAAACAAAGGCAATAGTTACTATCGGTTGGATCGGCAGCGGCACGACATTGGAATTCCTCGATGATTTAAAAAATGTTTTTTTAAAGATATCGCGGGAATTCGGCAATAGCGTGGAATTCAAGATAGTCGGAGGGCTGTTCGCTATGCCGGGCGTCCTGAATTTATCCAGTAAAGAATGGTCGCAAAAGGAAGAGCTGGATGATTTGAATTCTTTTGATATCGGGATAATGCCCATGCCGGAGAACGAGTGGACAAAGGGAAAATGCGGCTTTAAAGCGATACTTTATATGAGCGTGGGGATACCCTGTATTTGTTCCGCGGTGGGGGTAAATAAGGAAATAATTTCCGAAGGGGTAAACGGATACCTCGCTTCGACAGAAAAAGAATGGCTTGAAAAATTGTCTCTTTTAGTCAAGGACGCTGCGCTAAGGCAAAGATTAGCAGGGCAAGCCAGGAAAACCATAGAGGAAAAGTATTCGTTAAAAATAAATGCCCCTAAGTTTATTAAAGCCATACAGGATTGTTACGGAAAATAAGAAAGGGAGTCTGAACATAACTCCTAGCATAAGCACTCAAAAATTTATTTAAAATTTTTGTGAATGCTTGGAGTAATTTCGGCCCAACAACTAATGTCGTCTGCCTGTGGCAGGCTTCCATAGGTTGTGGCCTCATTTATGTGCGGGATATGCGGCATTATCGATTACAACAAAGGCAGTAGCGTAAAGCAAGAGACCATTGTTAAGATGTGTTCCCGGATGGAACATCGCGGCCCGGATGACGCAGGCGTCCATATCCAAGGGGATGGAGCCTTTTCTGTAGGGTTAGGGCACAGGCGGCTTAAGATAATCGATTTGTCTTTTGCGGGGCATCAGCCTATGTCTAACGAAGACGGCACGATATGGCTGGTTTTTAACGGTGAAGTCTATAATTACCACGAATTAAGGGAAAGCCTTCTTAAGAAGAACCATCGCTTTAAGTCAAATTCCGATACGGAAACCGTCGTGCATTTATATGAAGAATACGGCCCGGATTGCGTAAAACATTTAAGAGGAATGTTTGCTTTCGCAATCTGGGATAAGATAAATAACACCTTGCTTTTGGCTCGGGACAGGGTCGGGAAAAAGCCGTTGGTTTATTCTCAGGAAGAAGGGGTGTTTTGTTTCGCTTCCGAATTTTCGGCTTTATTGGAAAGCGGGCGTGTGAAAAAAGAAGTCAACTTCGAAGCAATCCATCATTATCTTACTTTTGGATATGTCCCGGCGCCTCTTACCATATATAAAAATGTTTTTAAGCTGCCCCCCGCGCATAAGCTTGTTCTTAAAAAGGATAATATTTCCTTAGAGCGGTATTGGGAGCTGGATTATTTTAAAAAGCTTCGCATCCCCGAAGAGGAGGCAGCTGAAGAAGTCCTGCGGTTATTGAAAGAATCGGTTAGAATAAGATTATATAGCGACGTTCCCTTGGGGGCTTTTTTAAGCGGGGGGATAGATTCCAGCGCGGTGGTGGGGTTGATGAGCCAGCTATCGGATAAGAAGGTTTGGACTTTTTCCGTTGGTTTTAATGAAAAAGATTATGATGAATTAAGGTACGCTAAGGTTGTGGCCGAAAAATTCAACACGGAACATCACGAATTTATCGTGCGGCCAAAGGCGTTGGAGGTATTACCTTTACTGGTAGAGCGTTACGGGGAGCCCTATGCCGATTCTTCCTGTATACCCAGCTATTATGTCGCCCGCCAGACCAGGCAACATGTGACGGTAGCTTTAAACGGTGACGGTGGAGATGAGCTTTTCGCAGGATACGAACGTTACCAGGCGATGGCGCTAGCCGAAAGCCTGCCCATACCTTTATGGAAAATACTGAGCGGCATCTCGGGGGTTTTATCCGATTCCGTTAATGCGAAAAATAGCGTAAGGAGGCTTAAAAGGTTCCTTAAGGGGGCAGCCATGCCTTATCAGCAAAGGTATTTAAAATGGATAGGCATATGCGATGAATCAATGAAAAAAAATATCTACTCTCCGGAGTTTTTTAAAAAGATATCTTCTGCCGACCCTCTTCAGTTCATCAGACCTTTTTTGGATTACGCAGGAGGAGTCTTTAGCCCGGATTATCTTTTAAGGACGGATACCATGACTTATCTTCCGGGGGATTTACTGGTCAAGATGGATATCGCCAGCATGGCTAATTCCCTGGAAGCGCGGTCGCCTTTTTTAGACCATAAACTCATGGAATTCGTGGTCAGCCTTCCGGCGGAATATAAGATGAAGAATTTTATCAAAAAGTATATTTTAAAAAAAGCGGTAAGGGGCCTGGTTCCGGAAGAAAACATCAGAAGGCGCAAAATGGGATTTGGCGTGCCTGTGGGGGAATGGTTCAGGGGCGAATTAAGAGAATTCCTGTGCCAAAACATACTCTCTGAAAAAGCCTTAAGCAGAGGTTATTTTGACCCCGGCGCCATAAAAAACATCGTTAAGCTTCATATCGAAAGGAAAGCGGACTATGCTTTTTTACTTTGGACGCTTTTGATGCTGGAACTTTGGCACGAGAGGTTCATCGATTAATCAATGAGAAGGATCGTCCTTATTATTTTTATATCCGCCGCCTGCTTGTTCATGTTGAATATCAGCGTTTCCATGAACCAGTGCGTAGATTATAAATGTTTCCAGCGCAAGATACCGCTGTATCTTAAAATCCTCGATTTTTTCGACAGGCATTACAATTACAAGCGGTTGACAAGAGAGATAGTCGGTGGCGTAAAGACGGAAGAAGAGAAGGTGATGAAGATATTCGCGTGGACTGCGCAAAATATCAGGAGAGTCCCACCGGGCTTTCCGGTAGTGGATGACCATATCTGGCATATTATCGTGCGCGGTTACGGAGCGGACGACCAATCCTGCGATGTTTTTGCGACTCTTTGCAATTATGCTGGGTCGGAGTCATTTTATGCGCATCTTGATAAAAGCGTAAGCGGGCCGAGGATTTTTCTTGCTTTTACGCGGATAAAAGATGAATGGTATGCTTTCGACCCTTACCGCGGTATTTATTTTGTTGATGCCGGCGGCAAGCTTATTGCGCTGGGGCGCCTTAAGGAAGGCGCGGAATATTCCGCGCGCCCCTTAAAAGAAGGGGATACTTTCGACTATTCAGGTTATTTCGCTAATTTGCCGGGTGATATAATCGTAAAACTCGGAAGGTCGAATATACAATTTCCTCTGAAGAGGCTGATTTTTGAGGTGAACAAATGGGTCAGAAGGAATTAAACCATGAAAGGCTGATCGGTATTTTGGCCTGTCCGGTCTGCAAGGGAAAGATGCATGCCCGCGGCAGCTCGTTTAATTGTAATAATTGCGGTATTGTTTTTTCGCAGGGGAACCAGCGTTTTCTGGATTTTTTCCCAAAGGAAGCTTTAATAAAAAGCGGCGAGTATAAAAAATGGCATCAAAGGCAGGATTTATTTCTAAAATGGCTGCATAATGTCTGGAGCAGGGACCTGGCCGCGGAAAGTTATGCTATTTATGACGAATTCGAGGAATCGATCAAGGACATGCCGTGTTCCTTGACCCTGGATATAGGCTGTGGCGACGGCCACTTAAGGAGCAGGTTAAAGGGCGCGGAATATATAGGGATAGATCCTTTTGAGGGATGGATCTTAGAAGAGCGGCCCGGGTTCATGGGCGAATTCTTTCCTGTAAAGGACGATTCTTTTATTTTTATAAAAGGGCTGGGCGAATACCTGCCTTTCAGGGAGGGGGTTTTTGATAGCGTATTTATCACTAACGCCCTTGATCATGGCAGCCATCCTTTAAGGATATTGGAGGAAGCAGGCCGCGTTTTAAAGCCGGGCGGAAGGTTAAACATAATCCACGAAAACCCTTCCCTTACCCGTAAGATCATGCGTAATCACCTTAAGGGGAACTTAAAGATGTTTGCCAGGAAGATCAGAAGCCTATTTTTGCTCAGAGACTTCGGGGTCGTTCATAAAGCCGTCACTTTAGACGAATTAAATCATTGGTTAGATAAACGCTTTACGAAGAATTCCAGGTTATCGTCTAAAAAGACCCATATATTTTATTATTGCTTGAAAAAATAGCACGATGGGAGCGAATATTGTATAAGATCATCCTTAAGAATTTCTCAAGCCTGATTTTAGCGCAGGGGTTTTATAAAATCCTGACTTTTTTTGTGCTGATATTCTCAGCCAGGTTCCTCGGGGTAGACAAGTTTGGCGAGCTTTCATATTGCCTGTCTTTTGTCTGGATAATTATCTTTGTGTCGGATTTCGGTTTGTC
>JAFGET010000073.1 GCA_016931435.1 Candidatus Omnitrophota bacterium | reverse complement strand
GCATGAGCAGAAGCAGGCTTTTCTCTCTTTTTACTTTTTTCTTCAGGTAGAAATATACCATAAGAGCCAAGAAAAGACTCAAGAGTCCCCCCATCGATTTTGTTAATAAGAGAGCGAAGAATAAAAAAGGCAGGATAAATAGACGCCTCTTGTTTTCAAGAGCAAGGAAGATGACTATGATCAAATAGCTCGCCAATATATTGGGAGTGATAAACGGGAAAAACGCGCGTTTTCTCGTCAAATAACTTATGGCAAAAGGGTCGGCGATCTCTGTTTTGTGCATATAATCCAGGGTATGTTTTAGCCCAAAAAAATATTGGTGTATCGCCAACAGGCTTACGATAAAACCCGCCAGGATAACGATCCTTAAGATATTTTTTTTATTGTTGAGATCAAAAGAGGAGGCAGTTATTAAAAGCATGATCCCGCTTATGTAATTAAAAGCATCCTTGAGCCCCGAGGTTTTATTATCAGATAAAAGAAAAGAAAGAAATAGCGCCAGAGAAAACAAGACCAGCGGATATTTAAGTTCATGCATGGCGGATAAGTCAGCTTTTTTGACGATTATCCATAAGAAAAGAGACAGTAAAAATAAGGCGGAATATAAGAAATTAAAATAAGGTAAAGCAAGTGACGGGATAAACGGCCGAATAAAGATTAGGGCTAGAATAAATATGAACATTATGGTATAATTTTAGCGATTATTTGGAGGGCTGTCAAATATATAAAAAGTTAAGAAAATATTTGCTTTTTTTAAAAAATACCGATAAAATATAAAAAAGCAAAAAAAAGGAGAAATTCCGGAGATGGGAAAATTAGAATTTCAAGAGAAGGTAAAAAGTACGGTAAAGACGTTGACTTTGAAAGATTTTCCGGCTGAGGAAGAATGCCTTGCTTCCGTCCATCTTTTAGCTGATTTCATGGCTCCTAAAAACAATATTGAGGATACGGAAGAGATTGAAAAGTTGCTCTTCGAGGCGGCCTTAGCAGCTAATAATACACCCATTAAGACAATCGTGCATAAGTTTCCCGTACAGGGGGTCACCGGAGTGATCCTGTTAGCAGAGTCTCATATCGCCATCCACACCTGGCCCGAGCACGATTATATATCTATCGATATTTTTACCTGCGGTAAAAATACCCAGCCTTATCAGGCCTTAGAATACCTGAAGAATAAGTTTTCCCCCCGCCAAGTCAGGATAAAAGAGGTTATAAGAAGCAGCTCATGAACAAGTGGTTTTTAGAGACTTCTTTCCCCGGAGTGCGGCGTTGCAAGCGCGATGCCTTCCTTATAAAAAAAGAAATATTCAAAGGAAAAAGCAGGTTCCAGGATATCCATATATTTGAAAGCCCCGGTTTCGGTAAAATGCTGGCTTTAGACGGGATTATCCAGCTTTCGCAAAGCGACGAATTTATCTACCACGAAGTGATCGCGCATGTGCCGCTATTGTCTCATCCTGCCCCTAAAAGATTCTTGGTAGTAGGAGGAGGAGACGGAGGAGTGATGCGGGAGGCGGCAAAGCACCCCCTGGAGGAGCTTTATCAGGTAGAAATCGACAGTCAGGTAGTAGAGGTAGCAAAGAAACACCTGCCTTTTATCTCAAAAGGGGCATTTTCGGATAAGAGGCTTAATCTTTCTTTTACCGACGGCAAAGAGTTTATAAAAAAATACAAAAATTTCTTTGATGTGATCGTAGTCGATTCCACGGATCCCGTAGGCCCGGGGGAGGTTTTATTCAAAGGCGATTTTTATAAATTAGTTTATGAGGCCTTGACCGAAAACGGTATTGCTATTTTTCAACTCGGGCCTTTTTTGGATTTTGAACTGATTGTCAGGCCGACGGCAAAAAAACTTCAAAAATTATGGAAGTTTGTCAATCCCGTGCGCCTGGCTATGCCTTCTTATAGCTGCGGCTGTGAGTACTGTTTTATGATCGCTTCCAAAAGGATCAATCCCCTGAACATAAAGGTTTCTCATCTAGCCAGGCGCCTTAAGGCCAGGCTAGGCAATAAAGCCTGTTCCCTGAAATATTATACTCCCCATATGCATCAGGCAAGCCTGATGATGCCTAAACTCTATCAGATTTAAAATGTTCAAGAAGTTGCGCGTATCGATATTAGGTGACGGACGGATTGCCCGCGCTGCGGAGTATTATCTTAAAAAAAACGGTATTGCCGCGGAATCGGTCTTTCCGCTAAGCAAAAATAGAATAGTCCCTTCCGATTTACTCATAGGGGCGCTAGCCGGTGATTCCGGACAACAATGCCTCGGTCTTGCGTTAAAATATCGTAAAAACCTGCTTGACATATCAGACGTTGACCCGCCGTTCTACCTTAGGAAAAAAGAAGAAATAGAGAAAAAAGGAATTTTAGTAATCCCGGGTTGCGGTTTTTCTCCGGGGCTTGTAAATTTTATCCTGGGTAAAGAACTGGCTGTTTCGGGTGGTGCAAAAGAGGCTGAAGTCAGCGCGGGATCGCTTTCGCGTAAGAAATTTCTCTTTCCTTTTTTGTGGTGCTTCGAGGATTTAATTTTAGAGCACAAGATACCCTCCTGGCAGGTCATCTCAGGTAAGAATAGAAAATTTCCGCCTTTCCATAGTTATCGCAAGGAAAGATTTTTTGGGATTGAAGCAGAAAGTTATTTCTGCGCAAGCGGTTTCGAAAACCTGCTGAAAGATTCTAAGGTAAGTAATTTTAAATGCCGGGTGATCAGGCCGCGCGGCTTTATGGATTTTTTCAATTTTCTGGATAACCACGGGTTCCTAAAAAATGGCTATAAGGATACGACCAAAAGGGTCCTGGAGGGGTACAAAATAGATAACTTGACTTTGGCGCAGATAGGCATTTCAACGGATAAAGAAAGGATTATTTGGAAAATAAAGAGCTTTTCCCGCGGGGGGGAAAGGCTTAATTCCATGCAGAAGATCACCGTGGGCCTGCCGGTAGTCTTGGCAAAAATGGTTTTAGAGGGGGCGTTTAATAAGAGGGGCCTTTTGTTCGCAGAAGATATGGGTAAAGACGTTTCTTTGTTTTCGGCGCTATTGCCTAAAATCAGAAAACAGGGAATTTTGCTTCAAAGGTCTGTAAGTACGGCCAGGTGAACATGATCAAGCATTCATACTTATCTAAAAAGGTGAAATTAGTATGCTCGGCGATCGACCGAAAGGGTATTTTCGCCCGAAAACCCATAAAAAAGGGCGAAGCGATCTCCGTGTGGGGAGGATTTATTATTACGGAAGGCGATTTTCGAAAACTGGCGAAGAGCCAGTTTAAAAACATAGAAGATTACGCTACCAAAGTCGCCGATGGTTTTTATCTGGTTTCCTGCAGGAGCGGTAAGCTTGAAGATGACGATTTTTTTAATCACAGCTGTAACCCCAACGCCGGGATAAAAGGGCATCTTATGATGGTGGCGATGAGGGATATCGCTGCAGGCGAAGAGATCACCTATGATTATGCCATGACTGACGCGGATTTTAATTATTCTTTTCGCTGTAATTGTAAAGCTAAAAGCTGCCGTAAGGTTATCAAGACTACTGATTGGAAAAATCCCTCCCTACAAAGAAAATATAAAGGATATTTTTCCTGGTACATCCAGGAAAAGATCAAGGCTTTAAAATCCGCTAAAAGGCGTAAATAGAACCGGGTAGTTCGCCAATTTTATAATTGCTATTTGTTCCGGAGATTATATAATAACCTTATTGTTTACAAGACGAGTAGTTTAAAATCTAAATAACCTATAGCACAGTAACGCGCGGGTGGTGGAATGGCAGACACGCATGTTTGAGGGGCATGTGGCAGCGATGCTATGAGGGTTCAACTCCCTCCCCGCGCACCACTTAAAAATAAGGCCGGGGGTCAATAAGGGTTATACCGTAGCAAGAGATTGGAATATTTGATGCGGTACCCCATCGGAAAAAAGTAATAGCAACAATGGGGACTCCCTCCCCGCGCACCACTTAAAAATAAGGCCGGGGGTCAATAAGGGTTATACCGTAGTCAGAGATTGGAATATTTGATGCGGTACACCATCGGAAAAAAGTAATAGCAACAATGGGGACTCCCTCCCCGCGCATATATTTTCCTCTATCGCTTCAAGAAATTTATGCCTAATTATAAACAAGTAATTTGCTTCAAGTTATTTTCCGGGGATAAATAAAGAGGAAGGTTGGCAGGGAGTATATTAATTTATGATTTCACCAATACAACCGATATCTTTACAATGAGTAAGGACGTTATGAAGATGCTCTACGGTGCCGGGTTTATAAGTAAGGATTTTTTCAACAAACCTGTCTTTTTCTTTGGCAGCGACCGCAGTATTAAAATCCCCCTTAAGTAATCTTTCAAGTCGTGGATCTTCAGTGTTGACTGTTAGCTTATCCGCATTAAGTTCTGCAAAGCCAAGAGGCATAGTTTTTTCTCCGGTTGTTTTATCCAGGCGGAAAAATTCTACTTTTATCACACCCCGATCCTTATATTGGGAAAAAATCTTATCGTAATCCATTTTTTTTATCTGTGCTGCCTCTAAAGAGAAAACCGTAATAGCAAGGCTACCGATACACAGAAAAAAAATATATTTTGATCTGCAGCTAAGCATTATTGGCCTTCCCCGTAAAGATATTCACCGGAATAAATCGTGATAGGGTATGCGCCGCCAGAAGATACGCCGTCCGGCAAGAAGACATAGTCTTCTACAAATATTGTTACAGTATCTGCAAGCATAAGCGGCGTAAAGCTATCATTTTGCGGCTCAATGAATATCCAGTTTTGCGGGTCATCATCTATAGGGCCGTCTCCGATGAAGATAGCTATAAATGCATGGCCTGGCCCGAAGGATGCCGTAGTGATCGCGATGTCATCGCGAGGCATTGTAATGGCAAAATATGCCGGAACGCCATATCCTTGCGCGGGTATGACATATCCGGCGCCGTAATTCTGGAAAGCATCCTTGTCGGCAAACAGGGATGCATCGTATCCAAGAAAATTCATGATCAACTGCTCCGCATATTGAACGCAAACCCAGGCGCGCTCGAGTTGTTCACCCTGGCGAAGTATATATATCCTATGGTCAGTAAAATCTCCTCTTAACATAATTTCAAGATAGGCGATTCTATCTTGCCGCGAGGCAAGCTGTCCCCACCAGCCATCTCGTTCAGGGATTCCGGTCCATAATATGGCCGCCATTTCAAATTCATTAATGGCCGTATTCCTTACTGTTAATCCATCCGGAGTTTCATCAAAGATATATTGTCTAATAAAATCATCCGCGTTATAGTGTGTGCCGAGAAAATAAAGCGCGAGAGCCCTTGTTGCAGGATGAGTGTTGGTCAGGATTATGTTTTTAAGGTCTTGTTGGCCCTTATAGCGCATCAACCAGATATCTATCGAAGGGTCAAGGCTATATCCGGTTCTTTGCGCGATACCTTCTATTATAAGTTTTCCCTGGTAATTTAAGTAAGGATTCCCGCTGTCCAGAAGCATAGTGACCGATGGCATAAAAGCCGGCTCTCCCATCATGATCAAGGCATTTCTTGCGCCTGCGCAACGGAACGGATGCCAGATTGCTTGCATAAGGTATGGGATAGCCGGTTCGCCCAGCTTCGCTAATATTAGCGTGGCCATGTCCCGCTTGGAAGGATCCCTATCCCCCAAGGCAGTAACTAGCAGTTGCGCCGCGCGCTGATATGAGAAATCTCCGCTTATCTTGGGAAGCCCCAGGTCGTCTAATATCTGGCGCATTGCCGGTTCCCCCAAGGATATTAAGACTTCAGCACAAGTCTCCCTTGTCCCTGCGTTCGGGTTATCTCTTGCGGCATCTATAAGGGAAGAAATGGCCGGTTCACCGATCCAGCCTAATGCCTCGACCATGGCTTTTTTGGCATCCGGATTCGTAGTGTCTAATTCGTCTATCAAAGGCTGTATCGCCGGTTCCCCTATTTTACTTAAGGTCCATGAGGCTAATCTCCTGACTTCCCATTCGGGGCTGTAAAGAGCAGGTATTAATTCGTTAACTGCAGGCGCTCCGATTTCTTCAAGCGCTCCCGCGCAATAAGCCCTAATAAGCATATCTGGGCTACTCAGGCCCTCGACCAAGGGCCCTACCTCGCCTATTTTAACCAGAGCCCATTTCATCGCTTCTCTTGCGATAGGATCAGGAGTTGTTAAAGCATTGATAAGAGGTCGAACTGCAGGTGATCCGATCTGGCTTAATGCATCCGCGATCGCCACTCTAACTTCACGGATCGGATCTCCGATATGATCTATCAAAGCTTGTATTACTGCCGGGTCTTGGCTTTCGCCCAACCTTTTTGCAGCCGCGATCCTTTTGTCCGGATCAGGGTCATCCAATTGTTTTATTAGATCATCGATATCTCCGGCAGGGATATCAGTATCAGACCGCAGTTGGATTTTTTCAACACTATCTTGTGAAACTTCATCGGCGGGCGAAAGATTAATATTGTGGGTGGCTGTATCCAGAACTTCACCGGACAACTTAACGACAAAAGCGATGATTTTCTGGACCGCATCTGCGAATGGTATCGGCAGGATGATTTGTTTTTGCAGGGGAGTATTTAATGTTTGAGAAGCAGGGGTGTTTTTAGGTAGCACCACTTCGGATTTTTGCCAAGGAGCGCTATATACCGGCATAAAATCGTTATATCTACTTTGACGCTGGGGGGAACTATCGGCAAGGGCCCGTTGGCTCAGGGGTGCGCATGAGCAGAAAAACAGCAGAAAAACCGAAAAAATACAATAAAAAACCAGCCTGTCTTTTTTTAAATTTAACAAGCTGGGGAATTTTATTCTGATTAAGCTCACGGATTCCTTCTTTTTAATTTGCGATCCGTGGCCTATCTGTAAATTCGCAGATATTATATCGCAAAACTAGAATTTAATTCTATTTACAGGATAACCTAAAATAAGCCGTTTGTCAAGTAATTTTATTGCTCCGGAGCCTTAAATCTTAAAAATACAAAACGCATACTACCGCTTGATTAATAACGGAATGTATGTTAATTTATTAATGAATAACAAGTCAGAGAGAAAAATTGGATATTTCTTTGGAAAAAAAGCTTTTACTCGCTATTGCCAGAGAGGCTATAGAAGATAATTCTTCTGAAGTCGTAAAGGGGTTATTAAGCGGGGGCTTTTTTGAGCGGAGGCGGTTCATACGTTTTGCCCAGCTTCATGAAATGATGCCGCTCGTCTACGACAATTTACGGAAATATCCTGGATTGATATCTAAAGAGACCCTCCTTTTTCTTAAAAATCAGCACTATTGTATTTTGACCTATACAACGTATCTCTGGGAGGAATTTTGCCGCATCAATAATGCTTTCGGAGATAGCGGTATTTCTGTTGTTCCGATAAAGGGCGTAGCGCTTCTTAAGACCGTGTACGCTGGTTTTAGCGGCAGAACAATGGTCGATATAGACCTTCTTATCCAGGAAGAAGATATATCTGCAGCCGAACGCATTTTTCTTAATCTGGGGTACCATAAAGAATTATTCGGATTAAGCCAGGGATATTGGAGGGATAAACAGACACACTTCTCTTTTTATAAGGCTGACCTCAGTGTCTCATCTCCTGCTATCGATCTGCACTGGGCCCTTGACTTCAAAAGGAATGGCCAGCGCCTGTTGCCTTTTCTTTGGGAAAGGATAATAGTCCAGGAAATAGAAGGAAGAAAGATACGCCTGCTTTCCCGCGAAGACTTGTTTTACAGTCTAGTATTGCACCAGCGGCGCTTCGGGAAAATTTTATGCCTTAAATACGCAATAGACACTATCCTGCTTCTTAAAAACTCTCCCGATTTCGATTGGGAATATGTTTTAAACGAAGCCCGCAGAATGAGATTGAATATGAGCATTTTTTTTCTTCTTGCCCAGGCAGAAGTCATAAGAAAAGATATTGT
>JAFGET010000072.1 GCA_016931435.1 Candidatus Omnitrophota bacterium | reverse complement strand
CTATGCTCCCTAAGACATCATATTTAGCCAGCCTCTTGTCAAAAGCTATGCTGGAAGTGAATTTATCCGTCAGCAGGTTCGTTTTTTTCGCAAATCTTGCTCCCCATAACTTCTTCGCCATGTTTACCTCAAATTTTTTACTTTTAAGTTTTGCCTTTTACCTTTGATAAGGCATTCCCCATATCTTAATGAAACCTTGCGCCAGCCTCTGATCAAATTCGTCTTCCTTGCCGTAAGTACTCAATTCTTTTTTATAGAGCGAATAAGCGGATTGCCTGGAAACCGCAACGCAACTTCCTTTAAATAATTTCAGCTTGATAGTGCCGGTTACGCGCTTCTGCGTAATGTTGATAAAAGCATCCAGCGCGCTCTTTAAAGGCGAATACCATAATCCATTATAAATCAATTCCGCGTATTTTAAAGATATGCCTTGTTTAAAATGCGCCAGTTCCCTGTCCAATACCAGGCTTTCTAGCTCTCTATGCGCGGTATGCAGAATAACCGCAGCCGGAGCCTCATAGATCTCCCGGGATTTTATCCCAACCAGCCTGTTTTCAACCAGGTCAGACCTGCCTATGCCATAAAGCCCCCCTAACTCATTTAACTGCTCGATCAATGTCCTTAATTTATAAGCCCGGCCGTCGATCTTCTTAGGGATGCCTTTTTCAAAATATACCTCCAGGTATTTAGGATACGTCGTTGCATGCGTAGGGCTTTTAGTCATCAAATAGGCGTCTTCCGGAGGCTCCCGTTCTAAATCTTCCAAAACACCCGCCTCGATGCTGACACCCCAGATATTACGGTCGATACTGTATGGTTTTTTCTTTGTCACGTCTATTGGGATATTATGCGCAAGGGCATATTCGATCTCTTCATCGCGAGATTTAAATTCCCACTGTCTTAGGGGGGCGACGATCTCTAATTTAGAGTCTAATATGGCAGTCGTCACTTCGAGCCTTACCTGGTCATTCCCCTTACCGGTGCAGCCATGGGCAACAGCAGAGGCTTTTTCTTTGTGCGCTATCTCAACCAGGTATTTTGCGATCAGGGGCCTTCCTAATGCCGTTGCTAAAAAATACCCTCCTTCGTATACCGCTGAGGCTTTAAGAGAAGGAATTATAAAATACTCTATAAATTCCTCCTGCAGGTCTTTAGTGTAAACTTTAACCGCCCCCGCGGCCTTCGCTCTCTCCTCTATAGCGTCAAAATCCTCTTTTTGGCCTAAATCTGCGATGAAACATACGACTTCATAGCCCTGATCGCCAAGCCACTTGATGGCACAAGAAGTATCCAGCCCGCCGGAATACGCTAATACTATTTTCTTCATTTTTTCGCTCCTAATAATCTTATCAATATCGCTTTCTGCACATGCATGCGGTTTTCCGCCTGGTCAAAAATAACGGAGTTCTTGCTATCCATGACTTCATCGGTGATCTCGTCTCCGCGGTGTGCAGGCAGACAATGCATGACCAGGGCTTTCTTATTCGCAAGCTTAAGCAAGCCGTTATTTATCTGATACGGCCTGAATATTTTTCTCCTTAAGGCAGCTTCTTTTTCCTGCCCCATACTTGCCCAGACATCGGTATAAAGGACGTCTGCGCCCCTGGCGGCGTCTTCAGGATTATTAAATAAATTTATACGGGCTTTATTCCTGGAGGCGATAACCAGCGATTCTTGAAAAACCTGCCTGTTTGGAGCGTAACCTCTCGGGGAAGCTACATTGATATTCAACCCGCATATAGCGCAGGCAAAAAGCAAGGAATTGCACACGTTATTTCCGTCGCCGACATAGCATAATGTTACTCCTTTTAGCTTTCTTAATTTTTCTCTTACCGTATACACATCCGCTAGTGCCTGACACGGATGAAGTAGATCAGAAAGCCCGTTTATTACTGAGATATCTGCGGACTTAGCCATCCTTACGATGTTTTTATGCTCATATGTCCTCAGGACAATGCCATCGACATAACGCGAGAGGGTCTTTGACACATCTTCTATGGACTCCCGCACCCCAAGGTTTATTTCACCGGGCCCAAGATATACGGAATATCCCCCCAGTTCAAACATCCCTACCTCAAATGATACCCGGGTCCTGTTAGAAGGCTTCTGAAAAACCAAAGCCAGGGTCTTGCCATAAAGCCTTTTATTAAACTTGCTTTTTTCTTTCTTGAGCCTGTCGGTCAGTTTGAAAAGTTCTTCGATCTCGCCGCAACTGAAATCCTTGACGCAAATCAGGTCTTTTTTCATTTTTCGTTACCTCGCAGGACCGACTCCAGCACCCCCATGGCTTTATCGATCTCTTTTTTAGACACCCCTAAAGCCGGCATGATCCTTAAGACATTACCATGTGTGCAGTTCAACAAAACACCCTTTTGTGCGCATTGCTCTACGACACTTGCGCCTTCAATATTTAACTCCACTCCTATCATCAAACCTATACCTCTTACTTCTTTTACCAGAAGACATTCATCCTTAAGCCTATTAAGCCTTGAAAATAAATAATCGCTCATCGCGCTGGCGTTTTGCAGAAGCTTATCTTTATCTATCGCCTTAAAAACCGCTAATGCGGTATTTGTAACCAACGGGCTTCCCCCAAAAGTAGAAGCGTGCATCCCCGGGCCTAATATATCCGAAATCTCTCTTCTTACGACCATCATACCAATAGGCAACCCTCCGCCCGATGCCTTTGCCAAAGTGATGATATCCGGGATAATTCCGTAGTGCTCATAACAAAAAAACTTTCCGGTTCTGCCTATCCCGGTCTGAACCTCATCAATGATCAAAAGGAGCTTTTTTTCATCGCAGATCTTACGTAACCCCCGGACAAAATCCTTCTGCGCGACGTTGATCCCGCCCTCTCCCTGCACTAATTCCAGCATTATCGCCACAGTCTTTGGCACTAAAGCGCTTTTTACTGCTTCGATATCATTGAACCTGACGCACTTGAAGCCTTCGGGAAGAGGCGCAAACCCTTCCTGGTATTTCTTCTGTCCGGTAGCGGCCAGAGCGGCCAAAGTCCTCCCGTGGAAAGAGTTTTCAAAGGTGACGATCTCATACCTGCCGCAACCAAACTTCCTGCTGAATTTTATAGCTGCCTCATTGGCTTCAGCCCCGGAATTACAAAAAAAGACCTTTGCCGGGAATGAACAACGGATGACCTCCCTGGCTAACTTTGCCTGAGGGATATGGTAATAATTATTGGGGATAAAAATCAGTTTAGAGACCTGCTCTCTTACTGCCTGCATTACTTTAGGATGGCAATGGCCCAGATTGCCTACTCCCCACCCAGGGAAAAAATCCAGGTATTTTTTCCCCCGGATATCCCATAAGTAACTGCCTTTACCCTTAGTAAACACCAGGGGTACCTTGCTGTAACTGGGGACTATGTTTTTCTTATAACTATCAAAAACTTCATTAAGCTTCATATTTTTCTTAAGGCACTATCTCTGTCCCGATGCCGGAGTCAGTAAAGATCTCGAGTAACAGCGCGTGCGGCAGGCGCGCGTCGATGATATGGGTTTTTTTCACGCCTAAAGCCAGGGCGTCGACGCAAGAGATGACCTTAGGGATCATCCCCTCCTGGATGACGTCATTATCAATAAGCCCCCTGGCTTCCTCTATATTCAGAGTGGAAATAAACGAGTGCTCGTCTTGCGG
>JAFGET010000071.1 GCA_016931435.1 Candidatus Omnitrophota bacterium | reverse complement strand
TCAGATCAACGGTCCTCCTTAAAAGGTCCATTTCCATATCTTCATAGATATGGGTCAGTATCTTTGTCCCCTTGAGATCTTTTGCTTCCCCTATCATATCGCCTATTGAAGATGAAACTGATTCGATCTTTTTTGATGAAACCTGCTTTTCCAGTTCTTTGATCCGCGCCGCCCTTTTACTTATTTCGTTCATTATCTTATCGAGAGGCGCGTTCAACGCTTCGGAAGCCTCTCTAAGCACGTTCTCCTCTTGGCGCATCAGCCTATAGGCTGACCTTCCGGTTACCGCCTCTATCCTTCTTATGCCGCTTGCAACCGAACCTTCCTGGACGATCTTAAATAAACCGACCTGCCCGGTAGTATCCAGGTGCGTGCCGCCGCAAAACTCCTTGGAAACTTCCGGCACGGAGACAACACGCACGTCTTCTCCGTATTTTTCCCCAAAGAATGCCAGGGCGCCTGTTTTTTTTGCCGCGGCGTAAGTCATTTCTTCTTTTTTTAAAGGATGGTTTTCTAAAACCATGTCATTTACGTATTCTTCTATCTTTTCGGTTTCCTGCCGGCTCAGCCCCTTAAAATGCGTAAAATCAAATCTCAAACGTTCTGCGGCGACTAAAGAACCCTGCTGCCGCACATGAACCCCTAAAACCTTACGCAGTGCCGCCTGTAAAAGATGCGTTGCGGTATGGTTTCTTGCGATATCCATCCTTCTTTCAATATCGATACCGGCTTTTACCTGATCTGCTTCTTTCAGGGCGCCGGACACAAGCTTTCCCGTATGCACAATAACGTTCTCTATCCTTTTCGTATCCGACACCTTAAAAATATTTTTTCCTTTTTTTATTTCTCCGGTATCAGCTACTTGTCCTCCAGATTCCGGGTAAAAAACAGTCTTATCCAGGATTAATTTCGCCTCCTCACCCGCTTTTATTTTTTTTACCGGGCGAGAGTCTTTAATGATCTTCAGGATCTTTCCGGTTGATTCAAATTTCGAATAGCCTATGAATTTCGTTGCTTTAGCTTTTAGATGGAGGTCTTTTAAGCTGAAGACATCGCCTTTCATCGCGCTTTGCGCTTTAGAGCGGAGCTTCTGCTTTTCTAACTCTCTCTTAAAGACTTCTTCCGAAACCGGTATAGAGTGGACATCGAACCAATCTTTAGTCAACTGCCAGGGGATACCGTAGGTATCATAAAGCTGAAAAGCGAAAACGCTGGTCTTTTCTATATCCTCATCCGAAAATTTTTTATTTTCAGTAGAACCCACCAGCTCGCTTAATCCTTTTTTAATCAATTCATCGCTGGATTCTAGGATCGCAATGAAATCTTTTTCTTCTTTTAAGATTATCTGGGAAACATTTTCCCTGCGCTTTATCAATTCCGGATAAGGCTTCTTCATAACCTCCGCCACGGAAGCGACTAACTTGTATAAAAACGGTTTTTTGATGCCTAATGAGCGCAAGTGCAGGATGCTTTTACGGATTATCTTCCTTATCACATAACCCCGGCTTTCGTTGGAAGGCATAACGCCGTCAAAAATAGAAAAGACAACCGCCCGGATATGGTCGGCTACCGCATAAACAGACCCCTTTTCGTTGTCTGAAACCTGACGCCCGACGCCCGAGACTATTTCATTGACAATAGGCTTGAATAAGTCCGTCTCAAAGTTATTGGTTACTCCCTGCATCACGGCAGCCAGCCTTTCCAACCCCATGCCGGTATCGATGTTTTTATGCGGCAGCGGCTCAAGCGTACCGCCGTCTTTACGGTCATACTGCGTAAAGACCAAGTTCCATATTTCGGCAAACCTTCCGCAATCGCAAGCAGGGCCACAGCTATCCTTGCCGCAGCCTGTATCTTGGCCAAGATCGAAGAATATTTCCGAGCAAGGGCCGCAGGGGCCGTTAGGGCCGTTTTGTTTAGCTTCCGCGGGCCAGAAATTATCCTTATCGCCTAACTTTATGATCTTTTCCGCAGGGACATTTATTGTATCCTTCCAGACCATGAATGCCTCGTTATCGTCTTTGTATACGGAAACCCACAGTTTTTGCGGGTTTATCTTAAGTTCCTTGGTCAAAAATTCCCATGCCCAGGAAATCGCCTCTTCTTTAAAATAATCTCCGAAAGAAAAGTTACCAAGCATCTCGAAAAAAGTATGGTGCACCGCGGTCTTTCCGACCTTATTCAGGTCATCGGTGCGTAAACAGCGCTGGCTGCTGGCAGCCCGGCTATAACCGGTCAAATAGCCTAAAAACTGTTTTTTAAACTGGCTCATACCCGCAGGCGTAAACAATACCGTGGGGTCGTCTTTAGGGACAAGAGAGTCGCTTTCGATAATTTTATGTTTTTTTGACTTGAAAAAAAACAGGAATTTTTCTCTTAAAATATCCGCTTTCATAGTTGCCTTATCGCCTCGATCACTGATCCGGGCGTAAATCCCCGGCGCAAAAGATAAGCGTATAAGCGTCTTTTAGCTTTTTGAGGGGCAAGGCCTCTATTCTTGGATGACCTTTCCTTTATTATTCTTCTGATAACGTCTTCTTCGCAATAATCTTCCTTTACCTTGCCTATCTGGTCTTCTATTATTGATTTTTCTATTCCTTTTTGCCTTAATTCCTGCCTGATCCTTCTTAACCCCAAGGGTTTTTTCAATCTTGATGAGATCCAAGCCTTGGCAAAATAATCATCATCCAAGAACTTTTTCAGCTTTAAAAAATCTACCGTGGCCTGGATTACGCCATGCGTAAAACTCTTATTTTTTAAACGCAGGCGCAGCTCACTTTCGCTGCGAAGGCGGAACTTAAGCAGTAAAAAGGCGTAAGCCAATGCCCTTTGCCTGTCGGTGTCCCTATGTTCCATATAAGATGCGCTTATTCGCCTTTTATCAGGAAAAACCCTCTTTGCGTGCGTATCAGGCAATCGCCTTTTGCCGAACCGATTGCTTTTTCATAATCAGAGATGTCTTTCACGGGGCGCTTATTGATCTCTAAAATTATATCTCCGGGGATGATACCGGATTCATCGGCCGGGCTTCCCGGCTCGACATTGACCACTAAAACTCCTCTTTTTTCTTCTATCTTATACCGCTTGGCAGTCTCGGAGTTCAACCCCTCTACCTGCAGGCCTCGCCAGCCTTCTTGAGAAGCGGCGGACGATAGTTTTTCTAGATCCTGCGGCCTTTCCCCTATCTCCACGCCCAAGACGATCTCTTTTTTATCGCGCACTACGGTAACCTTGACTTTTCTGCCTACCTCGGCTTTACCTACGGCAGTAAGCAATTCTCGCACGCTGTTTATTTCTATATTTGCGAATTTCTTTATGATATCGCCTTCCTTTATGCCGGCTTTCTGAGCAGGGCCGTCTTCTAAGACCGCAGCTACCAAGGCACCCTGTTTCCCGGACAGCCCGAAATGCTTCGCTAAATCCTCGGTTAAATCCTGGACAGTGACACCCAGCCAACCATAAAGTATTTTTTTACCTTCAATAAGCTGAGAGATGATCCTTTTAGCGTTGTTCACTGGTATGGCAAAACCGATCCCCTGGTAGCCTCCGCTTGTAGAAAATATAGCCACATTGATGCCGATCACCTCGCCTTTTAAGTTCACTAAGGGGCCGCCTGAATTTCCCGGGTTTATTGCCGCATCGGTCTGGATCAAATCATTATAATCGCGTTCCCTTAAATTCGTCCTGCCCAGGGAACGATGCAAAGCGCTGATCACGCCGGTAGTGACCGTAGGCTCCGGAGTCTCCATTATAAAACCAAAGGGGTTCCCGATAGCGACTACCCATTGCCCGATCCTCAAGGCATCAGAATCCCCTAAAGGGGCGACCGGGAGGTCTTTTGAATTTATTTTTATTATTGCTAAATCAGAACGCATATCCTTGCCCTTGACTTCGCCTTTAAATTCCCTTCCGTCAGGCAAAGTCACCGTGATCTTATCCGCGTCAGAGACGACATGTTCGTTAGTCAGGACGTAACCTTCCGGATCGATGATCACGCCAGAACCTAAGCCTTTTTGCTTATATTCCTTCTGCGGGATATCGCCGAAAAAATCGTCAAAGAACCTGTTGAAAAAATCGTCTTCTCCGAAAGGAGATTCCCCGCCGAAAGGGCTCTGGAACTGGAACCTGCGCACAGAGCCGCTCTTTGAAACTTTTTCTATACTGATAGACACTACGGCTTTTCCTGTATTAGCAGCTACATCGATCACCGCATCTTCCATGCCATAGCCTTCAAACGTAGCGTTAGATTGCTGCTGGGCAAAAGCCGATGAAAATATAAAAGCAAATAAAATAAGCAGCGCTGTTTTATGTCTCATTTTATCTTCTCCTTTTTAACTTAGATTAAGATGCAGCTTTTTTCTTACCTCTTTTTCGATATGTTCTTGCAGCTTAGGTTGTTCTTTAAGATGCCTTATCGCCGCATCCCTGCCCTGGCCGAGTTTTTCTTCAGCGAAAGACAACCATGTGCCGGATTTTTGGATAAGTTCAAGGTTCACGCCCGCATCCAGGATGCTCGCGGTCTTAGCGATCCCCTCTTTATGCAGGATCTCAAATTCTGCCTCGCGAAAAGGCGGAGCTACCTTATTTTTAACCACCCTTACCCTGACCCTGTTTCCGATCACCTGTTCTGCGTCTTTGAGGGTAGCGATCTTTCTCAGGTCCAGGCGGACGGAAGCGTAAAATTTAAGCGCGCGCCCTCCGGGGGTAGTTTCAGGAGAACCGAACATGACCCCGATCTTTTCCCTGATCTGGTTGATAAAAATGACTCCTGTGCGGGATTTACTTATTGCCCCGGTCAATTTTCTTAAAGCCTGGGACATCAGGCGCGCCTGTAAACCCATATGCGAATCCCCCATGTCTCCTTCGATTTCCGCACGGGGCGTCAACGCGGCAACCGAATCGATGACTATCAGATCTACTGCGTTGGAACGGACCAGGGTTTCGGCTATCTCTAAAGCCTGTTCCCCGGTATCCGGCTGGGAAATAAGCAGGTC
>JAFGET010000070.1 GCA_016931435.1 Candidatus Omnitrophota bacterium | reverse complement strand
CAGTTATACCTTAGCCGCAGCGATCAAGAAAACAGGAAGTTTTGATGTGATCATTTGCGGTAAGCAGGCTTCAGACGGAGATACCGCGCAGGTCGGTCCGGGCATCTCCACGCATTTGAACATCCCCCAGGTTACATATGTCAAAAAAATAGAAGAGGTTAACGAGAAAAGCATGCGCGTTGAGCGGATGATGGAAGAAGGCTACGAGATCATAGAAACGCCGCTTCCTGTACTTTTGACCGTAGTCAAAGAAATAAATGAGCCCAGAATACCTTCTTTAAAAGGTATGATGCGCGCAAAACAGGCGAAGGTCGTTCTTTTTACACAGAAAGAACTGGATCTGGACCCTCAACAGATAGGCCTATCTGGTTCACCCACTCAGGTAGTGAAGATCTTTACTCCTCCTCAGCGCATCGGCGGACAGATGCTTGCAGGCGAGACCGCGGAAATAGCAGAGAAACTGGTAGGTTTATTAAAGGACGAGGTGCATTGATGCCTATTCAGATCATCGTTGAAAAATGCACGGGTTGCGCATTGTGTCTTAAGGCCTGCCCTTTTGATGCCATACGTATTATGGATAAAGAAGGCCTGCCTGCCGGCAGGAAGGCGGTCATTGATTTTGATAAATGTAATCTTTGCGGAGCATGCGTTGATGCCTGTAAGTTTAAAGCGATCCTGCTTGAGAAAGATACGGCGCAGCGCGCCGCCGGCGATATCAAAGGATACAAAGGGGTGTGGGTGTTTATCGAACAGAAGAACGGAAAAGTCCAGTCTGTTTCTTACGAGCTTCTCGGTAAAGCCCAGGAGTTAGCTAAGGTTCTAGGTGTAGAGGTAAGCGGTGTCTTGATCGGCAATGCTATGGATGACCAATTGGATGAGCTTATCTGGCGCGGGGCGGATAATATTTATTTGGTAGAAGCTCCGGAATTAGCTAATTTTCAGGATGAACCTTACACTAATATCTTAGTCGAATTAATAAAAAAATATAAACCGGAAATAGTCCTTTGCGGAGCGACCGCCATCGGCCGTTCGCTTATTTCGCGCGTTGCCATCAATATAAAAGCCGGCCTTACCGCTGACTGCACGGGATTAGACGTAGACCTTGATAAAAAAATACTCCTTCAGACTCGCCCGGCTTTCGGCGGTAATATCATGGCTACGATAATTTCTCCTAATTATCGCCCGCAGATGGCTACTGTCAGGCATAAAGTCATGCAGCCTATGGAGCCGAATAAGAAACGTAAGGGCAAGATCGTCCGCGAAAGCTTTCCTTTAGAACTGTATAATTCCCGCACGAAACTTCTGGATATCGTTGAGGAGATAGAGACATTGGTCAATTTGGCTGAGGCAGATATCATTGTTTCGGGTGGAAGAGGCATGGGCGGGGCGGAAAATTTTAAAATCTTGGATGAGCTGGCGCACGTATTGGGAGCGGCTGTAGGGTCATCAAGGGCGGCGGTGGATGCGGGTTGGATGCCTTATTCCCATCAAGTCGGCCAGACCGGCAGGACAGTGGCGCCTAAGATCTATATTGCGTGCGGGATTTCCGGACAGATCCAGCATTTAGTGGGGATGCAGTCTTCTAAGATCATCTTAGCTATCAATAAGGATCCCGAAGCCCCTATCTTTAAAGTCGCTACATACGGCGTCGTAGGAGACCTGTTCCAGGTAGTGCCTATTTTGACTAAGAAATTCAAAGAGGTCCTAAAAAAATAAAATAGTTTTTGCGAATCTATTGACATTTCTTTTTTTTAAGTTACAATGAAAATCGTAGTGAGTAAGCCTCATTAAAAAAAAGGATTTAGCAAGATGAGAGAATTCAAAAAAGGAGTCGGCATGGAAGACCGTAGGATGTTTGAGAGATTCACTATTGACTTGCCGGTGAAATTCATCGATCTAAAAAACAATAAAGAAGGGACAGGCAGGATGGTAGACTTAAGCGCCAGCGGCGGTGGCATGATCATTACCAGGGAGCAGATAAATCCCGAAAGCCATTTAGATATCTGGTTTTCTTCTGATAGAGAAAAAGAACCCGTGCACTTAAGCGGAAAGGTAGTATGGTCAAGCATGTCCGAACCTGAGCTATGTAAATTAGGGATCCAGTTTGAAAAAGTGGATTTTATCAGGATATCACAAGTACTTAAACTAACCGAAACAGAAGAAGGCCGCAGCAGCTAGCTTATCCATAGCTTTTTCTTCCCAAAACACTCTTTATTTTTCCCCTTTCATGCCTATCTTGTTATAAATCAAATAGTTAAGTGATAAAATTTTTTGATAGTTTTTGCATATTATCAACAACTTTAGAATTAATATGTACTTTATTGTTTCTTTATAGCATAGAATGTTAAAGAATGTTAATATTTTCCTTGACAAGATTTATCTATTTATTTATAATAAGAACTCCTAAGCGGGAAAAACTATGATCAACAGCGGCTTGATGACTATCGATGACCTGGCGACTTATTTAAAAGTGAGCCGCCGGACTATCTACGAATGGTTAAAAGGCAACAAGATCCCCGCTTTAAAGTTAGTCGGGCAATGGCGTTTTAAAAAAGATAAGATAGACGAATGGCTTGAGAGGCAATCGCAACTTAATAGTTGACAGGAGGATATGCGATGTATTTTAAACAGATGGAACTCGTCGGTTTTAAATCATTCTGTAATAAGACTACCTTGAATTTTGAGCCCGGGGTCACCGCGATAGTGGGGCCTAACGGGTGCGGTAAGTCTAATATTTTTGACGCTATCCGCTGGGTGCTGGGGGAACAATCAGTCAAGTCTTTGCGTGGTTCTGATATGCAGGATGTTATTTTTAACGGCACCGATAATAAGGACCCCTTAAGCATGGCTGAAGTCAGCCTTACCTTTGATAACAGCGCACGTTTTTTCTCCGTGGACTCCCCTGACGTTATAATTACCCGCAGGATATTCCGTTCCGGAGAGAGCGAGTATCTCTTGAATAAAACCCAGGTGCGCTTAAAAGACATATTAGACCTTTTGATGGGCACGGGTGTCGGGGCGGAAAGTTATTCTCTTGTAGCGCAGGGTAAAATCGACCTGGTATTAAGCTCAAGGCCGGAAGATAGGCGTTTGATATTCGATGAGGCATCCGGCATCACTAAATACAAGGCGCAAAAAAGGGAAGCGATGCGTAAGCTTGAAGATACAGAACAGAACCTTTTGCGCGTAAACGATATTATTTTAGAAGTAAAACGGCAGATCGGTTCCCTGGAGAGGCAGGCAAACAAGGCGCGCAGGTATAAGGAGGTATTTGAGGAGTTAAAATCCAAGGAGGTCTCTTTAAGCCTATTCCAGATGAATAATCTTATAAAAGAAAAAGAAGAAATAAACCTGCAGTTAAGCGAGCTTCAAACAGAGGAATCCCGGATTATGAAATTAGTACAGGAGCAAGAGGCGCGCATGGATTCCCATAAATTAGAGCTAGCAGCCCTGGAAGATGATATCATGCGCCACAAGAATGAGATCATGGACCTGGATAATCAGGCATCGCGCGGCAGTGAACGCGTTGCCTTTAATCAGGAAAAGATTAAGGAGTTGGGAGAAAATAAGATTTACCTGGAAGGCCAGCTTGAACAGGTCAATAACAGGCTTAAGCTTGATGAAGAGAAATTAAATAATATTAAAGCAGAATATGAAGGCATCAAGCGTGGGATAGATGAAAAAACGCTTATTTTAAAGAAAAAGGAGGAAGAACTTAACGACTTGGGTTCTTTGACCAAGAGGGCTCTGGAAAATATCACGCGCACAAAGAAAGAGATCATGGATCTTATCGCGCAGATCGCTTCCGCAAATAACGATATCGCCGATGCAAATTCGCGCCAACAGATGTATCTTGCGCGCAAAAAAAGGCTGGATATCGAAAAAGCCAAGATACACGAAGAAAAAGCTGTGGTTGAAACAGAACTTGAATCTATCAACAGGCAGGTAGAAGAGGCAGCTAAATGCATGGAGGAATTGAACCTTAAGATGGCCGCCTCAAAAATAGAGATCGATAATGAAAGTTCTTCCCTGAAAGATGTAGATTCCCGCTTAGATGAGCTGGAAAAGGAAAAATTGACCCTGGAATCACAGAAAGATTTTTTAGAGAAGCTGAAGTCCAGGTATGCCGACATCAGCGAGTCTATGAAGGCGCTTATATATCTGGATAAAACGCCGGGCCATGACTTAAGCGGATTAGTGATAAAAGTAGATAGGCGTATAGAGCTTAGCGATGAAGAAAAAACAGGCAAAGCAGAGGCAGTCAAGTTTGAAGGAGAAGCAAAGCCTATAGAGCTCAATACCGATAAGGTAGTTTCTGAGATCAATCGGGTCATGCTTAAAATAAGCGAACTGGAAGATAGCAGAAAGGCGCATCAGATGCGTCTTAAGGAACTGAATGACAGGCTTAGGGGCCAGATAGAAGAGGAGCGCGCCACAGAAATGAACCTGGTGAATAAAAAAGCGCAACAGGAGACCGTAGGCGTTCGTTATGGAAAAATAAAGGAAGAAGAAGATATCGTGGATCTAGAGTTAGAAGATATAGCAAGCGAGATTTCTTTGGCACAGGCCAAGGTCAAGGAGCTTTCTTTACGCCTTAGCGAATTAGAACAGGGGCAAAAGGAAAAAGAAGATTTAATCGCTAAAGAGCAGGAGAGCATAAGCCGCAATGCGTCGTTGAAAGAAGAGACCTTAGTGATCATAGCTCAGGCCAAGACAGAGCTTGAGGCTTTGAATAGGCGGATCGCTTCGGATGAAGCTACTTTCAAAATACTTGAAGATACCTATCGGCAGGACCAAGAAGGCCTACTGAATTTAAAGGCACAGATAAAAGAAAACGAGAGTAAGCGGCAGGCCTTGACCGATGAGATTTTAAATATAGAGCAATCAATCGAACGGGTAAAAGAAGAGAAAGAAAAACAATCCGTCCAGCTTCAGCAGACGCAAGTAAAATATAGAGAGAACCAGGAGGGGGTCGGCGATTTGATCCGCCAGGCGGAAGCGCAGAGAAAAGAACTGGATAAT
>JAFGET010000069.1 GCA_016931435.1 Candidatus Omnitrophota bacterium | reverse complement strand
TAAAAACATAGAAGATAGGAGTAGCTATGAGTAAGCCAAAAATATACCTGATAGATGTCACAAACCGCGACGGAGTCCAGACTTCCCGCATTTGCCTTTCCAAGCTAGAAAAGACCATGATCAATTTATACCTCAACGAATTGGGCATCTTTCAGTCGGAATTCGGCTTTCCCTTAACGCGCCATGAGACGAACTATTTGAACGCTAACCTGGAATTAGCTAAAAAAAAGGTGCTTTCTCCCATAAGATTAGGAGGATGGTTGAGAGCGACTAAAGAAGACGTATGCGCAGCTTTCAAATTAGTGCCGTATTTACAGCATCTCAACCTCTCTATTTCTACTTCCGATCAGATGATCATGCATAAGTTTAAGGGCAAGCTTGACCACGCTTCGGTGATAAGGGGAATGGTAGAAGCAGTGAAAGAAGCGAGAAAGCTGGGGGCTAAGTCCATCGGGGTCAACGCGGAAGATGCTTCGCGTACGCGCATGGATTATTTAATAGAGTTTTCTACCGCGGCAAAACAATCAGGCGCAGATAGGATACGTTACTGCGATACCTTAGGGTTTGACACGCCTTTTAGCATTTATGAGCGCATCAAGTCTTTAGTTTCGGAAGTCCGTATTCCGGTTGAAATACACTGCCATAATGATCTTGGTTTGGTAGTGGCAAATTCGATCGCCGGGGCGCGCGCGGCTTCTGATTGCGGAGAGGATTCTTTTATTAACACCTGCGTAAACGGTATGGGCGAACGCGCCGGTAATGCGGACCTGGTCTCTGTGATTTTAGCTATAAAATACGGCAGCGGCATGCAGGATTATGTCCTTGATGAAAGGATAGATTTAAAGAAGGCCTGGAAGGCCTGTAAGTACGCATCCTACGCTTTTGGCGTGCCGATCCCCATAAATCAGCCCGGCATCGGAGCTAATGCCTTCGCGCACGAATCCGGGATACATGCCGACGGCGCATTGAAAGACAGGCGCAATTATGAGCTCTATGATTTTGAGGAGTTAGGAAGAGGGGAACCCGAGATAATCGACACCGGCAGAAAGATCACCGCGGGTGAGTATTCCGGTATCAAGGGCTTTAGAAACGTTTATGAAAAACTGGAAGTCGTCTTTCGCGACGATTCCCAGGCGGCAGACGTCTTGGAGTTAGTTCGTTACGCCAATGTGCATAATCAAAAGCCGCTGATTGACGAAGAATTACGTTTTATCGCCAAATACCCGGATATCGCGCGTAAGATATTTACGATGAAACCATAACTTAAATCCAAATGTCAAATTTCAAAATCCAAATGAATAATTAAGATCCAAATAACTAAATTATTTGATATCCATAATTCGTTTGTCATTTGGATTTTGTCATTTGTAATTAACCGAGGATATATTAGTGAATATAGTTATAGTAGGCACGCAATGGGGAGACGAGGGTAAGGGCAAGGTTATCGATATCTTATCCGAAAAAGTAGATTATATAGTGCGTTATCAGGGCGGCAGTAACGCAGGCCACACCGTAGTCGCGGAAGGTAAGGAGTATATTTTTCATCTTATTCCTTCAGGGATCCTGCACAAAGGAAAGGTTTGTTGTATCGGAAACGGAGTAGTGATCGATCCGTCGATGCTTATAAAAGAAATAAAAGGGTTGTCTTCAGCGGGCATAAATATTTCGGGGCGCCTTAAGATTTCTCCTTTAGCACATGTGATTTTGCCTTATCACAAGATACTTGATGAGCTGCGTGAAGGCAAAAGGGCCAATAAGATAGGCACGACAAAAAGAGGCATCGGACCCTGTTATTCGGATAAAATCAACCGTTGCGGTATCCGCATGATCGACCTTTTATCGCCCTCTGTTTTTAAGGGTAAGCTTAAAGATAACTTGAAAGAAAAGAACGAGATCTTTAAAAAAGTCTATGGGCACGCTGGCTTTGTTTTCAGCGATATCTATAAAGAATATTTGAATTACGGCAGGTTCTTGCGGAGCTATTTATTCAATGTTACCTATTTATTGAATAAGGCCATAGATGATAAAAAAGACATACTCTTTGAAGGTGCGCAGGGGACTTTTTTGGACATTGATTTTGGGACGTACCCTTTCGTAACTTCTTCTTCGGCTACTTCGGGGGGCGCCTGCACCGGCACCGGCATTTCTCCGGTAAAGATCGATAAAATCATCGGTGTTGCCAAGGCTTATTCGACTCGCGTCGGTGAAGGGCCTTTCCCTACGGAATTTGACGATGCTTTCGCGCAGTTTATGCGCAATAAAGGCCATGAATTCGGCGCGACTACCGGAAGGCCCAGGCGTTGCGGGTGGTTTGACAGCGTGATGGTGCGGGAGGCGATCCTGTTAAACGGAATTTCCCAGCTTGCCATCATGAAGATGGATATATTAGACGGCTTAAAGAATATTAAGATGTGCACCGGCTATAGATATAAGGGAAAGATATTCAGGCAATTGCCTTATGATGCGCAGGTATTAAGCGGCGCCCGGCCGGTTTATCAAAATATGCCCGGCTGGAGCCAGAATACAAGCAGGGTAAGAAGATATAAGGATCTGCCTGTCAACGCAAAAAGTTACCTTTCAAGGCTAGAAGATTCCCTGAAAGTAAGAATTTCCATGATCTCGGTAGGCTCATCCCGCAAAGATACGATTTTTATTTAACAAAATAACCGCGCGGACCCTTTTTATAGTTCCTTCTTCACATAATTTAATAGAAGACTTTAGAGGACAGCGTAAAATTACCAGTAATTATTAGAGGGCAATTTTGCTTGACTAAACCCATTGTGTATGTTATAGTTAAACCTCTCAAAAAAGGAGGTAAATCATGGATAAATTAGGTAAATTTTTTAAATTTAGTCTATTATTTTTGTCGATCTTAAGCTTATCAGGGTGTACTTTTATCTTTCAGAAAGGCAGGAGTTCCGACCTTAAAAAGATAGAAGAATTAACCCGGCAGTTGGACGAATTGAATTCTACACGTTCCCTCCTTGAAGAGCGGCTTGCGCAGGAACTTAAGGATAACCAGGTGAATTTGAAAATGATGCAGAAAGGGCTGGTAATCACTTTTGTTGCTGATGTCTTATTCGACTCGGGAAAATAAGTAATAAAGACAGAGGCTTATGCGATATTGGATAAAGTCGCCCGCGTCTTAAAAGAAGAGGCCGCCAGGTTTAATATCGGCATAGAAGGGCACACGGATAACGTACCCATCAAGCATTCGGGATGGAAATCTAATTGGGAATTATCCACAGCGCGCTCCCTCAGCGTCCTGCATTATTTGGCAGATAATAAAGGGATTTCTCCGGAGCGCCTCTCTTCGATTGGTTACGGAGAATATCACCCCGTGGCGACAAATGCCACCTCCGAAGGCCGTAAAATGAACCGTCGCGTCGAGATTATTATCATGCCGCAATTAGCCAAGGTAAAAGAATCTAAATCGGGTAAAAAAGGCCTTGAGCCTCCCGCAAATTATAAGTAAACAGCGATACTGAAAGGGGCATAGATGGGAGAAGGTTTTAAAAACAGGTTGATTTTGGTATTGATTACTTTGTCGGTCTTATTTTTTTTAGGGACAATCAGTTCCTGTGGCGATGCCCGGCGTTTAAGGTCGGCGCGCGATAAAGAAATGGCTACCCGCTTGGATTTAGAAGAAAAAATGAGCAAATTTTCCCAGGATAAGCAAGATACGGAAGGCAAATTAGACGAATTAATCCGGCAGCTGGAAGAGGAAAAGGCCGCGCATCTGGCGACTAAAAAACTATTGATAGATGAACAATTAGTAAACCAGGACTTGAAAGAAGAACTCGATAAGATAATAAGACTTAAGGAAACCCTGGAAGAGGATTTAAAAGAGGCCTTGACGAAAGATAAGAAGAAAAGATAGCCGCGGCATCTTTTGCGACAGCAATAGGGTGCGCGTTTTTTTATGCAGGGAGGGGATATGGCGATATTACGAAAAATAAAAGAAAAATTTAACAAAATAGTGAAAAAAAAGGGAAAAAGTCCCGCAAAGGCCGCCACCCGCAAGAAGACCCCCAAAAAAGAAGAAGTTTTAAATAAGGCGGAAAAAAAGTTTTTTGGGGCTCAAGAGACGGCCGTAGAGAAAGCCAAATTTTCCACTCCTTCCATGCCGCCGGTTTTTGCTCCGCGGCTAGTAGAGGATATCCCCGCGGCATACGGAGAAGACAAGATAGTGCTTCAAGTCAGAGACCCCTGGTGGATACATTCTTATTGGGAGGTTTCATCCGGGACGCTGGAGAGGTTAAAGAATAAGCTTGGCAGTTTATTTTTTAGCGCAAGGATGATATTAAGGGTCTATGATATCAGCCATATCAATTTTGACGGCACAAACGCGCACAGGTCTTTTGATATAGAAGTAGGCATGCATAATAACAGCTGGTATATAGATGCCGCTTCTCCCGGCAGGTCCTGGTGCGTAGATATAGGTCTACTTTTAGCTAACGGAGAGTTTATCAGGATCGCCCGCTCTAATACCGTGCATACTCCGCTAGAGGGCCCTTCCTGGGTTACTGACGAAGAATGGATGATCCCTGAGGATATGTTCGCGCGTCTATATGGAATGGGTTTTGGTTTTGGCCGCACCTCTCCTATAGGAAAAGCCTGGCAGGAGCGCCTAAGAAGAGAGCTCTTTTCAGGTGTTTTAGCCTCTCCCGGTATCACTTCCGCCTCAAGCCCCGTAAAAAAAGCCCCTCAAGAAAGAAAATTTTGGCTGATAGTAAATACGGAATTGATTGTATACGGGGCGACCGAGCCGGACGCTAATGTCTGCGTCCAGGGTAAACAGATAAAATTGAGGCCCGATGGGACTTTTACTATGCGTTTTGCCCTGCCTGACGGCAAACAGGTCATACCCGTTGAGGCAACCTCAAACGATGGAATCGACAAGCGGACTATCACTCCTATTGTCTCCAAAGAAACCAAATAACAGACTGATATATGGAAAAAGGTTATTTATGTATAGTGCTGCATAGCCACCTGCCATACGTGCGCCATCCGGAGCACGAAGATTTCTTAGAAGAGGATTGGTTATTTGAAGCTATTACCGAGACTTATGTGCCGTTAATCAATGTCTTTGAAAAGCTTCTTCATGACAAGGTAGATTTTCGTATTACCATGTCTTTGACCCCGACTTTAATCTCGATGCTTTCAGACGCCTTGCTTCAGGAAAGGTACTTGCGCCATATCAACAGGCTTATCGAGCTGGCGCATAAAGAGGTAGAGCGGACGCGCTGGCAGCCTGAGTTTAATTCCCTGGCAAATATGTATCTGGTGCGTTTTTATGAAGCGCGCAATACTTTCGAAAGGTACGGGCGTAATTTAGCCTATGCCTTTAAAGATTTCCAGGATGCCGGAAACTTGGAGATAATCACCTGCGGGGCAACGCACGGATTTTTCCCTTTAATGGACGCGGTTAAACCTTCGGTGAGGGCGCAGGTAAAGGTCGCGGCCAACCATTATGAAAAAATCTTCGGCAGGAGGCCTAGAGGAATATGGCTTCCCGAATGCGGCTATCATCCTGCAGACGACGAAATATTTAAAGAAGCAGGCTTAAAATATTTCTTTGGTGATGCCCATGCGATATTGCACGGCTCCCCCCGGCCTAAGTACGGAGTCTTTGCTCCCGTATACTGTAAATCCGGAGTAGCTTGCTTTAGCAGGGACCTGGAATCCTCAAAGCAGGTCTGGTCTTCTGTGGAGGGCTATCCCGGAGATTATTATTACCGGGAATTCTACCGGGACATAGGGTTTGATTTAGATTACGATTACATAAAGCCCTACATCCATCCAGACGGCATAAGGATAAATACCGGGATAAAGTATTATCGTATCAGCGGAGACGAAGATAAACAGCCTTATGATCATCACAGGGCCCAGGAAAAAGCCGCGGAACACGCGGGCAATTTTATGTTCAACCGTCAGAAACAAGTCGAGTATCTATTCGGCCTTATGCAGAAAAAACCCATTATTGTCTCTCCTTACGACGCCGAACTTTACGGGCACTGGTGGTATGAGGGGCCTTTATGGCTCGATTTTTTGATCCGCAAGATACATTTTGACCAAAAGACCCTGCGTATGATTACCCCTTCAGAATACCTGCAGGAAAACCCCCGCAATCAGGTTGTTACGCCTTCGCTATCCAGCTGGGGATGGAAGGGCTATAGCGAGATGTGGCTACAAGGGCCCAATGACTGGATTTACCGCCACCTGCATAAAGCCTCAGAGCGCATGACGGAGTTAGTAAAAAGCAATCCTCATGCCGAAGGGTTAACCAAGCGCGCATTAAACCAGGCCTTGAGAGAATTGCTTTTGGCGCAAAGCTCAGATTGGGCTTTTATTATGAGTACAGGTACTCATATCAGTTATGCGGTAAGGCGTACTAAGGACCACATCTTAAGGTTCATAAACTTATACGAGCAGATAAAAGCAAATTCCATAGATGAAAAGTGGCTTTCTGATATCGAATATAAAGATAATATATTTCCGGAGATAGATTATCGGGTCCATCAGTAATAAGGCAAAACGCAAAAGGAATAAGGCAAAACCTTAATTGAAAAGTTTGCCTTAAACTTTTACCTTTTGCCTTTTAAGTTTTTAAGTTAAATATGATAGACAGGACTGATATCCCCAGACACGTAGCCATAATCATGGACGGGAACGGCCGCTGGGCAAAAGAGAAGAATCTTCCGCGTACCGCGGGGCATAAGGTCGGCATAGACAGGATCAAGGAGATCATCCGCGCCGCGGACGAGGCAGGGATTAAGGTAATAACTTTTTTCGCTTTTTCTACGGAAAACTGGTCTCGGCCAAGAAGAGAAATAGATATGCTGATGCGCTCTTTGGACAGTTTCCTGAACCGAGAGATAAATGAACTGATAAAAAAGAACATACGCCTTCTTGTGATAGGAAGGGATGATCCTATCCCGGGATACCTGCAGAAGAAACTTAAGGTTGCTCAGGAAAAAACTAAAAATAACAGCGGCTTGACCGCGGTTCTGGCCTTGAATTACGGTTCAAGGCAGGAGATCGTAGAAGCGGCAAAAAGATTTTTTTTCTCGGTAAAAAAAGGCGAAAACAGGATCGAAGACCTGGATACGGAAAAATTCGACGGCTATCTTTTTACCGCCGGACTACCTGACCCCGACCTTCTGGTGCGCACAAGCGGGGAGATGCGTATAAGTAATTTTTTATTATGGCAGTTGTCTTACGCGGAGTTATATTTTCCAAGAAAATACTGGCCGGATTTTAAGAAAGAGGATTTGGTAAAAGCCATCAAAGTTTACCAAACGAGAGAACGCAGGTTCGGGGCGATTAAAGAGAAATAGAAATATGCTGATAAAGAGAATTATCAGTTCGGTGCTTATTATTTTATTCACGGCTTTGGCCATATCCATTGATTGGCTCTGCGGTTTGACCGTGACAGCCCTTATCATCGCTGGTCTTTATGAATTTTTTACCATGCTTGAAAAACGGGGTATTAGCATATATAAATATTTTGGCATAGGCCTGGGTGCGGTCATACCTCTTTCTTTAGTGTATCGTTTTGAGCTGACCCGTAATTGGGAATTCCTTTTTGTAGTGATGGGGATATTGTTTTTGATCCTGATGCAGTTTCGCCGCAGGCAGAATACCGGGGTGATCGTGGGCATTTCTACCACTATTTTCGGGATACTTTATATCTCCTGGTTTTTGAGTTTTTTGATCAGGATCCGCTATTTGCCTCAAGGAGCCCTTTTTATTACGGCATTGTTGTTAATGACAAAGCTCGGGGACATCGGCGCATACCTTATCGGAAGCCGTTTTGGTAAAACCCCTTTTATGCCGCGTATAAGCCCTAAAAAAACAATAGAAGGAGCAATAGGGGGGTTGTTATTTAGCGTCTTAGGGGCATTAGCAAGCAGGCCTTTTTTAGGGTTTTCTTACATCAATATTCTATTAGTGGGTTTTTCTTTAGGGATCCTGGGCCAATTGGGTGATCTTTCGGAATCGTTGATGAAGCGCGACTGTCAGATCAAGGATTCCGGAGGCGCCTTTCCCGGATTAGGCGGGGTGCTTGATATCATGGACAGCCTGATTTTTACCGCTCCGGTATTTTATTTTTATATTAACACCTTAGTCCTATAGTAAGTTAAATACAATAGGCAAGATGCGGCAGCGCTATGAAGCACATAGTAATTTTGGGTTCTACGGGTTCTATCGGCTGCAATACCCTGCAGGTAATCCGTGACTTCCCGGATAAGTTTAAAGTAACCGCCTTAAGCACTAATTCCAATATAGAAGTTTTATCTGGCCAGATCAGGGAATTTTGCCCGCGTTTTATCTGCGTTAAAGATGAACAAGCGGCTTATAAACTGAAAAAATCCGTTAATTTAAAAAATATACGGCTCTTTGTCGAAGAAGATGGCTTAAACGAATTAGTAAAACAAAAAGAAATAGATATGGTAGTGGTGGCAGTCTCAGGCTCAAGCGCGCTGATGCCTCTTTTTTATGCCATTGACTCCAAAAAAGAAATAGCCCTGGCTAATAAAGAAGCGCTGGTCGCCGCGGGGCATATTCTGATGGAAAAGGCAGCAAGGAAAAAGGTAAAGATCATACCCATAGACAGCGAGCAATCGGCGATTTGGCAGTGCCTGCAGGGGGAAGATAAAGACAAATTAAAAAGGATCTATTTGACTGCTTCGGGCGGGCCTTTGCGCAAAAGCAGTATTAAAGAGCTAAAAAGCATTTCACGATCTAAAGTTTTAAGGCATCCCCGTTGGAAGATGGGTAAAAAAATTACGGTAGATTCCGCTACTTTGATGAATAAGGGATTCGAGGTGATTGAAGCGATGCATCTGTTCGCCCTCCGGCCCAAGATGATAAAAGTGCTCATACACCCTCAAGCGATAATCCATTCCATGGCAGAATTCATTGACGGTTCGGTCATGGCTCAGCTATCGGTCACGGATATGCGTATCCCTATACAATACGCTCTTTCTTATCCTCAAAGGCTTAAGTGCAGTTTAGAACCCCTTGATTTCTGCGGATTAAAGAACTTAAGTTTCTATGAGCCGGACTTTAAAAAATTCCCGTGCCTTAGCCTGGCATACAGGGTAGCTTCTCAGGCAGGAGAATCAGGGGCGGTTTTAAACGCCGCAAACGAAGCTTGCGTGGAAGAATTCTTAAAAAGAAGATTAAGATTCATTTTGATACCTTCTGTGATTGAAGGTGTGCTGGGCAGGC
>JAFGET010000007.1 GCA_016931435.1 Candidatus Omnitrophota bacterium | reverse complement strand
GATAAATCCGGCAGGACTCCCGCGCATGAAGTAATGCTGCTTACCCCTACTATCAGCCGCCTGATCAGAGAAGGCAAGACCTGGGAGATCCCTCCTTTCCTGGAAGAGGGGAATGTATTCGGGATGCATTCATTTAATCAATCCCTGATCAAACTAGTGCGGGAAGGCAAGGTCAGCGAAGAAGACGCCGGGAACCTTTCGGATAATAAAGACGAGTTTCTTTTGTCTTTAAGGGGCATCAAAAGGCTATAAGATATTAATGGGCCTGGCATAATAGAGAAGGAGAAAAAAATGTTAGAAGAGATCAAAACGAAATTATCATTGATAGATAACCGCCTGCAGCAACTAAGAGGTTATCTTTGAGATAGATAAGAAAAATAAACTCAGCGAAGAGCTGTCGTTTCAGATGTCGCAAGAGGGATTTTGGGATAACTCCGAAAAATCCGCAAAAATAGTCAAAGGACTCAAATCTTTAAAGGCCGCGGTTCTGCCCTGGACAGAAGCCTTCCGTAAATATAAAGAATTAAAAGAGTTTTCTGAGATCTTAAAAGAAGAAGACAGGGAGTTGGTCGAAGAAGCCCTCAAGGGCTCGCAGCAGCTTTTTGCCGAAGTCGACAGTTTAGAATCAAAGACTTTATTATCCGGGGAATTTGACGGATGCGGGGCGATCTTAAGCATCAATGCCGGAGCAGGCGGCACGGAATCATGCGACTGGGTGGGGATGTTGTTGCGCATGTATAGCCGCTGGGCGGAAAAACACGAGTTTGGCTTAAAGACCATAGATATGCTTCCCGGAGAGGAAGCCGGCGTCAAAAACGTCACTCTTTTTATCGAGGGCGATTATGCATACGGCTATCTTAAGGCTGAGCGCGGCGTGCACAGGCTGGTGCGTATTTCACCTTTTGATTCAAACAAGCGTCGCCATACCTCTTTTGCTTCGGTAGACGTGATCCCCAAGATAGAAGAGGATATAGACATAAAGATAGAAGAGAAGGACTTAAGCGTCGATACTTACCGCGCATCAGGTCCGGGTGGCCAGCATATGCAGAAAACCGATTCCGCGGTAAGGATCACGCATATGCCAAGCGGGATAGTAGTGCAGTGCCAGAACGAGCGCTCGCAATACCAGAATAAACAGGTGGCGCTTATGATATTAAAGGCCAGGCTTTATGAGCTAGAGAGAGAAAAGAAGGAAGCAGAAGTGAATAAGGCGTACGCCGGAGAAAAAAAGAGGATTGAATGGGGAAGCCAGATACGTTCTTACGTGATGCATCCCTATTCTTTGGTCAAGGACCACCGCACGGATTACGAGACCGGCAACGTCAATGCGGTGATGGACGGCGAAATAGATAAGTTTATCGAAGCATATTTAAGAAGGCAAAAAGAAGAAGGCAAAGGGCAAAAGTAAAAAGGCAAAATTTTGCCTTTTACGTTTTGACTTTTGAGTTAGCATGTTAAGCTGGGTTAAAAAGACGGTCTTAAACAGGAAGCAAAAACTCATCCGCAAAAGATTCCCCGGCGTCAATATTGTTTTGCACCCGGAGATGCCACAGCCTTCTTTAAATAAGATGGTCGAGCTGGCGCAGATAGTGGATCAGGTGAATTCCTGGGAGCCCAAAATAAGCGCTCTCAGCGATCAGGAGCTGGCTTCTAAATCAGCGGAGTTCAAGGAAAAGGTCCGGAAGCGTTCGCAAGATATCGCAAAAGACCTGGAGGCATTGGATGAGGCCCTATTGTCCGCTGCTATCGCCGAAGAAAAAGAAAAGGTCAAAGAAAAAATAAAGGCTACCCGCAACAAGGTCTTTGCGGATATCCTGCCGGAGGCATTTGCCGTGGTCAGGGAGACCGCCCGTCGCACTATCGGCCTGCGCCATTTCGACGTGCAGATAGCCGGAGGCACGGTCTTGCATGAGGGCAGGATCGCCGAGATGACTACCGGCGAAGGAAAGACCCTGGTTGCTACATTGCCCGCTTATTTAAACGCGCTTTTAGGAAAAGGCGTCCATATCGTCACCGTAAATGATTACCTCGCCCGGCGCGACCGCGAATGGATGGGGCCGATATTCGAGTTCCTGGGGCTTTCGGTAGGCGTGATCCAGCATGATATGTCGGATGAAGAAAGGAAGACCGCCTATTCCTGCGATATCACCTATGGGACCAATAATGAGTTCGGCTTTGATTATCTGCGCGATAATATGAAATACGCGGTAGGGGACCTGGTGCAGCGGCCTTTTTATTACGCTATCGTGGATGAGGTCGATTCTATCCTGATCGATGAAGCGAGGACCCCGCTGATCATTTCCGGCCCGGCAGAGGAGTCTACGGAAAAGTATTACACTGTAGATAAGATCATCCCGCGCTTAAAAGGCAGGATGATCCTGGAGAAAGACCAGATCGAGGCGAAGCACAAGGGGGAGGATCTTTCTCGCGGCTTTGATTATATCATAGACGAAAAAGCGCATTCCGCCCATCTTACCGAAGAAGGGGAGGCCAAGGTCTGTTCTATGCTGGGAGTGGATAATCTACATGAGCTGGAAACCATGGAATGGCGTCATCATGTCATCCAGGCCCTGCGCGCGCATAACCTTTACCAAAAAGACGTCGATTACGTGGTCAAAGACGGCCAGGTGATCATTGTCGATGAGTTTACCGGAAGGCTCATGCCCGGCAGGCGCTGGTCAGACGGGCTGCACCAGGCAGTCGAGGCTAAAGAGCGCATGAAGATAGAGCGGGAAAACCAGACTTTGGCTACCATCACCTTCCAGAATTACTTCCGCATGTATGAAAAATTATCCGGTATGACCGGGACTGCTTTTACCGAAGCAAATGAATTCAAGGCAATATACCAATTAGACGTGGTAGTCGTGCCTACCAACAAGCCTTTGGTGAGGCTAAGCCATTCCGACCGTATCTATAAAACAGAAAAAGAGAAGTTCAATGCCGTTATAGAGGAAATAGCCGAGCTTTATGACGCGGGCAGGCCGGTCTTAGTAGGGACTATTTCTATAGAAAAATCAGAGTTTCTTTCACAGATGCTCAAGCGCCGCGGCATATCCCATCAGGTGCTTAATGCCAAGTATCATGAAATGGAAGCGCAGATCGTCGCCCAGGCAGGCAGGTTCAAAGGGGTGACTATCGCAACAAATATGGCCGGGCGCGGTACCGATATCGTCCTTGGCGGGAATCCCGAATTCATGGCAAAGAGCCTGGCAAAACAAAAGTCGTCGCAAGAAAATGCGGCGCTCCCCGATGATTATAAAAAATATCTGGATAAATATAAAGAAGAGTGCGGGAAGGAGCACGATAAGGTAGTAGAGTTAGGCGGGCTGCATGTCCTTGGCACAGAGCGCCACGAGGCGCGCCGTATCGATAACCAGTTACGCGGCCGCTGCGGCAGGCAGGGCGACCCGGGTTCATCAAGGTTCTATGTATCCTTGGGGGATGACCTGATGCGCCTTTTTGGCTCAGACCGTATGATCGGCATAATGGACAGGCTTGGCCTTGAAGAAGGCCAGGTGATCGAGCATCCCTGGATCTCTAAATCCATAGAGGTAGCACAGCGCAGGGTCGAACAGCATAATTTTGAAATAAGAAAACAACTTTTGGAATACGACAACGTGATGAATAAGCAAAGAGAAGTGATCTATGCCCGCCGCAGGGAGATATTGGAAGGGGTTTCTTTAAAAGACGATGTCTTGGAAATAAGCCAGAATGCCCTTGAGGGCATGGTCGGCACGTACTTAAATGATAGCGGCGGCACAAAAGAACCTGATTGGGTGCAGTTCCTGGAGGCTCTTAAAATACGTTTTGGGATCGAAGCGGATATCCCTTCGCTTGAGGATTTGCCTCAGGATAAAATAAAAGAAGTATTATCGGAAAAGATAACTTTACTCTACGATGAAAAAGAAAGATCTATGGGGATGGATACCTTGCGCGGGCTGGAACGCATGGTATTCATGCAGATAATCGATACAAAATGGAAAGAACATCTTTATGCCATGGACAGCCTGCGGGAAGGGATAGGCCTGCGCGCCTACGGGCAGCGCGACCCTTTGATCGAATACAAGCGCGAAGCCTTCAATATGTTCAGCGAGATGATGTCCGGGATAGAAGATGAAGCCGCGGATGTCATCTTCAAGCTTCAGCCGGTAAAGCCGGAAAGATTCAGGGGGGTTTTTAGTTCTATAGCCCAGCAGTTCGTGCATCCTGAAGTAGCGGCAATGGAGACGCCTGTTGTCCAGGATCTGCCGCAAGCCCAAACTTCGCCCGCATTTAAAAAACCTCAAGCTCCTGCTGTCGCATCTCAACCCAAGGCCGGCCGTAATGACCCTTGTCCCTGCGGTTCGGGGAAAAAATTCAAGAAATGCTGCGGAAAAAATTAAAAGCGAAAGATTATTTACTTTCTATTCTTTCCGCTTTTCTTCTGATCCTATCTTTCCCTGATCTTAACCTCTGGTTTTGCGCGTGGTTTGCTTTTGTTCCGGTGTTCTTTGCGCTGAATAATAAGACGGCCAAAGAGGCATTCCTCCTTTTTTTTATTACCGGGTCAGTTTTTTGGGCGGGGACTATTTACTGGCTGGTACACGTTACTTTCGCCGGCACGCTGGCCCTGATTTTTTATTTATCCTTATACTTTGCTTTTTTCGGAGCGCTTATCCGGCCGGTGACCAGAAGGTCTAATTTACAGTCTTTAATCTTTATCCCTTGCCTGTGGGTATTGCTTGAGTATATAAGAGGGTTTTTTTTGACAGGTTTTCCCTGGGCGCTTTTAGGTTATTCGCAATACCAAAACCTTCCCGTGATCCAAGTCGCGGATATCTGCGGGGCGTGGGGTGTCTCATTTTTGATCGTCTTTGTGAATGCGGCTATCGTAGAGATGGTCTGGGCGGCAAAAAACGGTTTTTGGCCCAGGCTCAAGACAACAGCGGTTTTATTATCTACGGTTTTGGTTTTAGTGTTAGGTTATGGGTATTATAAATTATACCATCGACCCTGCCTGTCCCTGCCCGTCCGGCAGGCGGGCGGCAGGCAGGCATCGACCATTGACCATCGACCCTTCAAGATCTCTGTTATTCAAGGCAATATTCCCCAGGAAATAAAATGGCATGCGGATTCACAGGAGATGATCATTGATAAATATTTTTTGCTTACAAAGGAAGCTTCCGGACAAGACCCGGACCTGATCGTTTGGCCGGAGGCGGCTTTGCCTTCTGTTTTGGAAGAAGAGCCTGTTTTTTACGAAAAGGCTTTAGCCTTGGCAGAGCAGATACGTATCCCGCTTCTTTTGGGTTCGGCTACCTTAAGAGGGAGCGTTTATTACAACAGCGCGCTTCTGGTCTCTAAAGAGGGGAGAGCGCAAGGCCGCTATGACAAGCTGCATTTAGTGCCTTTCGGAGAGTATATCCCCTTGCGCGGGAGCCTGCCGTTTTTAGAGACAGTAGTGCCTATCGGAGATTTTGCCGCCGGTAGTGAATATACTGTTTTTCCGATAACCGCTACCCGTTATCCGCTATCCGCAAAGTTTTCGGTCTTAATTTGTTTTGAGGACCTTTTTCCGCAATTATCCCGCCGATTTAGGATGCGCGGCGCGGATTTTCTGATAAATATCACTAACGACGCCTGGTTCAAAAAGACCTCAAGCCCTAACCAGCATCTTAGCGCTTCGGTATTTAGGGCAGTTGAAAACAGGGTGAACCTCGTGCGCTCAGCCAATACCGGCGTCTCCGCTTTTATCGACCCTAAAGGAAGGATAGCCTCTTTACTGCGAAACGATAAAGGGGAAACTATTTTTGTCGACGGTTTTCTGACGCAGGATATATATGTTTCGGGCGCTCCCTTGAGCCTCTACACGCGCTACGGAGATTTTTTTGTTTTATTCTGCCTTATTTTTCTGATAATCTATTTTATATTAAAAAAGAGGAGATGATGAAGAAGCTCTTGACGTTTTTACTTTTGGCACTTGTCGTCTTTTTATCGGTCAGCCTTTATTTTACGGATAAACATTATTTTCTTTCTCCCATAGAATATCAGGGCGATATCAATATCCGTTTTGACAGCCGCGGAGACGGCGCTTTCGGCAGCAGGCGCAGCGGAGGCAGGAGGCATGAGGGGCTTGACCTTTCCGCGGAAATAGGCACTCCTGTTTTAGCCTCGCGCTTTGGCAAAGTGACCCTATGCCGCGTTATCCCGGATAAGGATTCGAAAAAAGGCTCGGGGAATTATCTGATCTTAACCCACCCGGACGGATTCTCTACTGTCTATGCCCATCTTTCGGAGATTTACGTGCGCCAGGGCCAGTATGTGCGCCAGGGGCAGGTCATCGGCACGGTCGGTAAGACCGGTAACGCCAATTACCCCAATATCCTGCCGCATTTGCATTTTGAGATAAGAAAGGACGGCTCCCCAGAAGACCCTATGCGATACCTCTGAGCGGCCGTAAAATAAGTTTTTAAGGATGCGGCAGAAAAAAACATATTTGAAATACTTGGTTATAATTTTCCTTGTAGCCGCAGGGCTTTACGCCAACACCCTTAAGAATGAGTTTGTTTCGGATGACCTCGCCGGGATCGTAAATAATCCCTCCATATCGAAGGTTTTTCTTGCCCCTGACCCGGTCGCTTTCAGTTATTCCCTGAATTACCTTATCGCAAAACTTGACCCCGCAGCCTATCATTTGTTTAATATCATCCTCCACGCCTTAAATTCTATTTTAGTATTTTTCCTTCTGTCCCTGTTTTTTAAAGAACGCGCTTGTCTTTTAGGGGCTTTACTTTTTGCCGCGCACCCTGTGCATACTGAAGCGGTAACGTGGATCTCCGGCCGGCCCTATTTAATGTTCACTTTTTTCCTTCTTGCCTCTTTCTTGTTCTATACGCGCGCGACAACGGGCGAAAGAATAAATGTCGCCAAATCGGCCGCTTCCCTGACCGCTTATTTATTCGCTTTATACTGCAGCGTTTTTTCTTTCGCTTTTGTCTTCATTCCAGTGTTTTACGATATCACTTTCAGTAAAGGCAGGAGGGGGCGTCGGCTCTGGTGGATGTTTTTTGTGTTGGCTTTATGGCGGCTTTTTACTTTAGGAAGCGGCATCAGGGAGAGGGTGGATCTGGTCAATCTCAGCAATAAAGGCGCGTCTTTGGCGAATCCGGTTTATAATACGGCCTATTCGTTTTTTTCGCACCTGAAATTATTATTTTGGCCGGCGGACCTTACCCTTTATCACGAACCGAATATAGTATCTTTTTGGGTGCTTGCGGCCGAAGTATTTATTTTATCGGTCTTATTGTTATCACTGCCGTATCTTTTTAAGAAAGCAAAGGAATTATTTTTTGCCCTGTTGATCTTTATCATGTTTCTTTCGCCTACCTACAGCCCGGTAGGGATATCCTGGCTTGTGGCAGAAAGATACCTTTATTTTCCTTCCCTGGCTTTATCTATCCTGGCGGCGTTCTTCATAGAGAAGTATTCCGGCAGAAAGCTCATATCCCGGGCCATCAACCTCATCTTAATAAGCGTTATACTGCTTTATTCTTATCTGACCGTTCTAAGGAACGCAGATTGGAAGACGCATGAAAGTATCTGGCGCGCGACCGTCAAAAGCTCTCCTTTAAGCCCCAAGGCCCACAACAATATGGGTGATGTTTATTCAAGGGAAGGTAATTTGGAAGGAGCCGCGCGGGAATTCACCCGCGCCATCGAATTAAAGGGGGATTACGCGGATGCCTATCATAATCTTGGCCATACTTATCAGATCGCGGGCAAGCTTGATCAGGCAATTTATAATTATAAAAAGGCGGTGTCTTTTAATCCGCGGCTTTACCAGTCTTACCGGAACTTAGCCGTCATTTATTTAAAAAGGGGGCAGCCCGCCCGGGTCAAGGAAAATCTGGAAAAGGCCTTAAGTTTGATCCCCGGTGATGCCGGCCTAAGAAGAGCGCTGGAAGAGTTGGGGAGGGATTAGTTTTTTTCTTTAGGCTCGATATGGACGATGACGTCGCTTACTTCGGGGATATTTTTCTTGATCGTTTCTTCGATGGTCTCGGTTATCTTATGCGCGCGATCCACGTGCATATCCGCCGAGACTTCGACATGCAGGTCTATGTAGATGTCATCCGGCCGGCCGCGCGTCCTGATCTCATGGCAGGTCTTGACGCCCTTTATACCTAATACGATATCAGAGATCTTTTTTACATCCATTATCACCGCCGTATCGCACAAGACTAAAGAGCTTTCCCTTGCGATCTCAAATCCGCAGTAACCTATGAATAAGGCGATAAGGATGGTTGCGATAGGGTCGATTATGGCATAGCCCGATTTTATGGCGAAGAGAGTGATGATGACCGAGATGGAGGTGAGGATATCCGCTCTTGTATGTTTGGAGTCGGAGACCAGGATATCGCTATGCAATAGCTTCCCTTTTTTATATTCGTAAGTCATCACTGCCAAATTGACGATAAGGGTTATGATCATTACCGCAAAACTTACCGCGGTGATTTGCGGCAATACCGGATGGTATATCCGTCCGATACCGCTCTTGACCAGGTTAAAGGCGATCAGGAACAATAAAAAGGCTATGCCTAAAGAGAAGAAGGTCTCGTATTTCTTATGGCCGTAAGGATGCTCTGCGTCTTTGGGCTGCGAGGCGAGGGTTATGCCGATTATTCCGATGATATTGGAAGTGCCGTCAGACAGGGAATGAAAGCCGTCCGCGGTCATACTGGAACAGCGGCTGACGATGCCGTAGAATATCTTTGCCAGCGCAACCGCCCAGTTGAGTATAAGTATACATATCAGAATGCGCCGGATTTTTAAATAATGGCCGGTTAGTTTTGCTTCCATAAGGTCAATTATATCCCTTGTTATGGCAAATTTCAAGCTAAGGATTATTTCTTTACGGATGAAACCGCGAATGCGGCAGACACTGAAAACAAATGGCCGCTGTCACCCTTAAAATATTTCTTGCCGTAGGCCCTTCTATGTGGTAAACTTACGTCTAACTGCAAAGATTCAAATCCCACCGGATTTAAATCTCGCTGGCAAATAAATAAATTATTTCTAGATATTGACTTGTGTTATAAATTGGAATATAATGATTTTCAAAGTGCATATTTAATTATGCGCTAGTCGTTAAAGATAACTCATTACCTAAGCGCTCGAAAATTTCGTTAAAATTTTCTCGCAGGTAATGAGTAAATTCGGCCTGGCAATTTATGCCGCTGCAGAGAGCAGCGCACCGGCGCATCCTATAGCGCCGGGTGTCAGCTTGCTATCGTTCGCTCCATAAGTTGCGGCCTCATTTAGGAGGTGAGAGATTTTGGTTTTTGTGAAAGAAAAGAAACATCAGATCATCGAGGACTTTAAGGTCCATAGCCGCGATACGGGTTCCACCGAAGTCCAGATCGCGCTTTTGTCTGAGAGGATCACTAATTTAAGCGAGCATTTTAAGACCAATAAAAAGGACTTTCATTCTCGCCGCGGGTTATTGATACTGGTAAGCAGGCGCCGTAAACTCTTGGATTATCTTAAGCATAAAGACATCAAGAAATACGAAGAAGTATTAGGCAGGCTCAACTTAAGAAAGTAGCACCCGTCTTTATTTTAACTTCAAGATAAGAAAGGATAGAATACCCATATTATGAAGATTAAATTCGGAAATTGCGATCTGATTTTAGAAACGGGCAAGATGGCCAAGCAGGCTAACGGTTCGGTAGTAGTCGAGTACGGGGGGACCGCGGTCTTGGTCACCGCTTGTATGTCTAAGCCCAGGGAAGGGCTGGATTTTTTTCCGCTTACGGTCGAATATCAGGAAAAGACCTATGCCGCAGGCAGGATACCCGGCGGTTTTTTCAAAAGGGAAGGCAGGCCTTCGGAAAGCGAGATCCTCACCGCCCGCGTCATTGACCGGCCGATACGCCCGCTTTTTCCTTCCGGGATGCTTAATGACGTGCAGGTGATGGCCATCGTCTTATCCAGCGACGGAGAAAACGACCCGGATGTCTTGGCTTTAGTGGGGGCCTCTGCGGCTTTATCTATATCCGATATCCCCTTTGCCGGGCCTTTGGCTGCCTGCCGCATCGGCCGGGTCGAAGGCAATCTTATCCTCAATCCTACCTATGCCGAATTGGAAAAATCGGAGCTGGATCTAGTGGTGGCGGTGAACAGAAAAAGCGTGGTCATGCTTGAGTCGCGCTGCCGGGGCGTAAGCGAAGAGGTCTTTCTGGAAGCAGTAAAATTCGCCCAGGATAATCTAAGACAGATCATAGAACTGCAGGATGAGTTTGTAAAACAATACGGAAAAGCGAAGTCCGAGGTCACGCTTAAGAAAGCCGATCCCGCCTTAAAAGCGAAGATAGAAGAATTAGCTAAAGGCAGAATAGATGAGATCTATAAGATAGCCGATAAAGAGCGGCGCGAAGAAGAGGTCGCTTTATTGTCTAAGAGCATGGAAGAGCAGCTTGTCTCGGATGATTGTGCGCCCGCGGATATCAAGGCGGCATTGGTCTCGGTAGAAAAAGAAAGGGTGAGGAATAAGATATTAAAACAGAGCGAGCGGGTCGACGGCAGGGGATTCAAGGATATCCGTCCGATCGCCTGCGAGGTTTCGGTATTATCGCGCACCCACGGCTCAAGCCTTTTTACCCGCGGCCAGACGCAGAGTTTGGCGGTGACGACTTTAGGCACCGGAGATGACGAGCAGCTTATCGAGGCGCTGGAAGGGGAAAAATATAAATCTTTTATGCTGCATTACAGTTTTCCTCCTTTTAGCGTAGGAGAGACGGGTCCGGTGCGCGGGCCCGGCAGAAGAGAGATCGGCCACGGCGCCCTGGCAGAAAGAGCGCTTTCGGCAGTAATGCCTTCAAAAGAAGAATTCCCTTATACTATCAGGGTAGTTTCGGAAATATTGGAATCTAACGGCTCATCCAGCATGGCTTCGGTGTGCGCGGCGACTTTATCCTTGATGGATGCCGGCGTCCCTATAAAAGATGCCGTAGGAGGCGTTGCTTTGGGCCTGGTCAAGGAAGGAGATTCCGCGGTGATCATTACCGATATCACCGGATTAGAAGACCATTTCGGAGACATGGATTTTAAAGTCGCCGGCACCAAAGAAAGCATTACCGCGGTGCAGCTGGACTTAAAGATAGACGGGATCAGCACAGAACTTTTAGGCAAGTGCCTTGCGCAGTCAAAGGAGGCCAGGATCTTTGTCTTGGATAAGATGAAAGAGGCCATTACTTCTCCGCGGCCGGAATTATCTTCTTACGCCCCGCGCCTTGAGGTATTAAAGGTAAAGACGGAGAAGATAGGCGAGCTTATCGGCCCCGGAGGCAAGACCATCAAGAAGATCATCGCTCAGACCGGCGCCAGCATCGATATCCAGGATGACGGCAGGGTGATCGTCGGATCATCCGATGCCGCTAAGCTTAAAGACGCAATAGATATTATAAAGTCTATCACCGATGAAGTGGCGGTAGGCAATATTTATAACGCCAAGGTAAAACGCATCATGCAGTTCGGAGCTTTTTGCGAGATTACGCCTACTAAGGAAGG